>JAESRY010000060.1 GCA_016764415.1 Cycloclasticus sp.
CACAAATCCATATCGCTACCTTTAACATAAGCAATACTGCCCACACTGCCCATCAAAAAAATGGATTCGATAGCAAAGCTACGTTTTGCCCGCTTGCTATACACAAAGCCTTTGCTTAGCTTTTTTGCTTTTCCAATCGCGAGTTTACCCGGCAAATAGTCTGCTATACCAGCCGGTGCTTTACTAGACACATAACCTGGCAAAACTGGGTGGTTTACATGAAATAACAGCGGCAACAATTCTAGGAAAATTTTTTGTCTCGGCGTGACTGCGTCGAGCGCGCGTTGCATTTTCAATTTATGCAGATTTAAAAACCGTTGCTTAACCTGTTTTAAATCTTTCTTGCTGATGTCGCCATTAGCACCAACTAGGTTAATAGCTTTCAGGCCTCGTTGTTGCGCTGGCGTTTTAACTGAGCTCACCATGCCTTACATCATCATCGTTAAATCAACGTCCTGTCGAATATTTTGTAACATTTTTTTGGTCGTATCACCCTTTGACCATTCCGTTAAACCAACAGAAAAGGATAACGGGCGACCGTCCCCTTTCGAGAAAAGCGATAAATGCGATTCCTCATTAAATTTCTTTAACAACGTGGCGGCAGACTGGTAATCCGTCTCTGGTAAAATCACTAGAAACGTATGTCTATCCAGCATGCCAATTTGATCCGCCCAACGTAGTTCGTCCTTCAAAAAGAAAGCAATACGCTGTATGCAACGAGCAAATAACTGACTATCCATCTGGTCTGAAAATGTGTAGTTAATTCTCAACAACGACAACGTGTTGTCATAACGACGGCTTCGACTAATATGACCATCAAGCAGCTCGACAATAACGTCATTACTCATCATTCCCGTGACGGGGTCTTTAGGGTTTAGGCCAGACAAATCATGTTGCAACCGACGGCATTCGTTACCGATAATCACTAAATCACTGCAATCATGAAAAAAGTAGATGTCGTACTCGGGCGTTTTGATGTGCTCGCGTTTCAACCAAGCTTCTTTACCCTGTTTATTTGAAACAAGAAACGGGTTATCCGTGCCTAATAGCACATCAGACAAGCGGTCGGCTTTAGAAACGACACTACCCGACAAGTCACTTTCTTTAAATTGAAGTAACGATAAGAGATGTGGGTTGGCCCATTCAATTTGTTGATTACGCAATATCAGCACGCCAAAGTCGGCGACTTCAAGCGCTTGTTGACCCCACCCACCTGACATTGAATCGAACATTTTAAACAACAATTATTTTTATTAGCGTTATTCTAAGTATTGCTTATTTTTCAGAAAATGTCGGCTTTTTATCAACTCATCTTTGTTTAGCCAAAAATGCCTTAGCTTCTGCCACTGCTAAACGCACTTGATTAGGCGCCGTACCGCCAATATGATCGCGCGCAGAAACCGAACCTTCTAACGTTAACACGTCAAAAACATCGTCCGAAATGAGCTCGGAAAAACTCTGTAACTCTGCAAGAGATAACTCTGATAAGTCACGCTGCGTTTCTGTACCTAAACGTACTGCCAAACCTACTACTTCGTGCGCATCCCTAAATGGGATACCTTTACCCACCAAATAATCCGCCAAGTCTGTTGCTGTTGAAAAACCTTGCTTAGCCGCTTTTAACATCGACTCTTTTACCGGCTCAATATTAGGCACCATGTCAGCAAACGCACGTAACGAACCCAACACAGTGTCAACGGTGTCAAATAACGGCTCTTTATCTTCTTGATTGTCTTTGTTATATGCCAAAGGCTGCGATTTCATCAACGTTAATAACGCCACCAAATTACCGTTAACACGCCCTGTTTTACCGCGCACCAACTCTGGTACATCTGGGTTTTTCTTCTGCGGCATAATCGACGAGCCGGTGCAAAATGCATCTGGCAAGTGAATAAAGTTAAATTGCGCGCTGGTCCACAAAACAATTTCTTCAGAAAAACGCGATAAATGTGTCATTAATAAGGCAGATGCAGCACAAAATTCTATCGCAAAATCACGATCACTCACACCATCGAGTGAGTTAGCACACGGTTTAGAAAAACCCAATAACTTAGCTGTCATTAAACGGTCAATCGGGTAACTTGTACCCGCTAGCGCCGCAGAACCTAACGGCATAACATTCACTCGCTTGGCGCAGTCTGCAAAACGTTCTGCATCGCGTTTTAGCATTTCAAACCATGCCATTAAATGGTGTCCAAAGGTAACAGGTTGGGCAACTTGTAAGTGAGTAAAGCCGGGCATAATCGTCTCTGCATGTTGCTCTGCCAAACCCACCAACCCTGCTTGTAAGCGCGCTAGTTCAGATTGAATTAAATCCAATTGATCACGTAAAAACAAACGAATATCTGTCGCCACCTGATCATTGCGCGAACGGCCCGTGTGCAATTTTTTACCCGCAACACCAATACGCTCAGTTAATGCCGCTTCGATATTCATATGCACGTCTTCAAGCGCAATAGACCATTCAAATTCACCGGCTTCAATGGTTGATAAAATACCCGCTAGGCCTTCTTCAATTTGTTGGCATTCTTGCTCCGTTAAAATACCTACGTGGGTGAGCATTTTTGCGTGCGCAATAGAGCCTTGAATATCGTAAGGCGCTAAACGCTGATCGAAGTTAACAGAGGCGGTAAATGCCTGAACAAAGGCGTCTGTGCTCTCAGTAAAGCGACCGCCCCAGAGTTTATTTTGCTTATTTTGTGACATGATTTACGAACAAAAGTGAATTTTTGCCTAGTATATCACTTAAGATTGGCTTAATTTAAAGCGAATTGAAACGACATCACGCAGCAACATGGATAAACGCTCTCTCACAAATCAACAATATTTCTTGCCCGACATGTGTCGAGCGAAGAATGTGCTTTACCTGACATTAGTGTCTCAATTGTTGGCTATTGTGCTCGCCTTAAACACCAGTTTTATCACCGGTGATTTTTGGACCACCCTCAGCTTGAATGCGCTGTTTATTTTATGGGTAGCCTTCACTTGCGCCGCGATTTTTTGCAGCTTTAAACAGCGAATAAACCAGTGGGCACCTATGAAAATTTGCCTGCTCATGTTTTTTGCCATCAACATAACCACGTTGTTAATTACTTGGATTATTACCTCGCTACTACCTCAGTTGGAATTGTTTATTCAACCAACCCAACAACACATGAGTATTTACCTAAGGAATAGCGGCATCAGCGCCATCTTCAGCCTTATTCTATTACGCTTCTTATACATTCAATTCCAATGGAGAAAGCAAGTTAAAGCGGAAGCCGAAGCACGACTTGATGCATTACAAGCCAGAATACGCCCGCACTTTTTATTTAATAGCTTAAACACCATCGCCAGCTTAACTCGTATTGACCCCGTTCTAGCAGAATCCATTACCGAAGATTTAGCCTCTTTATTTAGAGCGAACATGCAAACGGCAGACCGCTTGATACCTATTGAACAAGAGCTAGATTTAATTAAGCAATATTTGAATATCGAACAAACTCGGCTGGGCTCACGTCTTAAAATAAACATCAACACCTCATCAATACCAACAGATGCGCTCATCCCGCCTTTGAGCATTCAACCTTTGGTCGAAAACGCGGTATATCATGGTATAGAGCCATCTAAGAACGGTGGCACGCTAGATATAACAGGGCAATTCGACAATAACATCATCACCCTAAGCATAAAAAACAGCATGGGAAATGGGCAACAAACGAGTTCACGGCCAAGCAATCACATGGCCATAGACAATATACGTTTACGAATGCAAAGTTGCTTTCCTGAACAGTCCACATTAACGGTCAGTTCCAGCGACAATGTTTTCCATACGCAATTAAAATTCCCATATCAAACCGACCACTCATGAGGATTTTAATTGCCGATGACGAGCCGCTAGCAAGACAACGACTAAAACTCTTAGCGCAAGAAATTTGCCCAAATAGCGACATTTATGCCGATGCAAGCAATGGGCTAGAGGCGCTCAAACAATGTATTGAATTACAGCCTGACATAGCCCTTCTCGACATCCGTATGCCCATCATGGATGGCTTGCAAGCAGCCGCAGAAATATCTAAGGCTGGACTGCAAACACATGTCGTTTTTGTCACTGCCTATGACCAATACGCACTGGAAGCCTTTGATAAAAACGCCATCGATTACCTCTTAAAACCCATTAGAAAAGATCGCCTAGAAAGAAGTATTGAAAAAATCTCTCGAATGGCCGCACCCCCCGCTAATACTGACAATACCACCGAAAAATTACGTTCTCCAAGACAGCAATTTTGCGCACACACGCATCACGGGCTCAAAGTCGTTGCCGCACAAAATGTGCTTTTCTTTAAAGCCGACAATAAATATGTATTGGCCTGCACAGCTAACGATAATATTTTATTAGACGAGTCTTTAAAAAAACTAGAGGAAGAATTTAGTGATGCATTCTTCCGCATCCATCGCAACGCCTTAGTTAAAATAGCGGCTATAAAAACAATTGAGAAATCAGCCGATGGATCATTTGAAATACACCTACATGCATGCGACGAGCGCTTAACTATTAGCCGCCGTCATCAGGCCGAATTAAATCGTCTGCTGCGACAAAAAAATAACTCCAACGAAAACAACTGATACAACGGCTGTTATAATCAGCCAAACTCACCAGACCACTTCTATTTATGCCACTTATTCGAATAGCCACGCGTAAAAGCCCCCTTGCACTTTGGCAAGCTGAACACGTTGCCAGTTTATTAAAAGCAGCACACCCAGATTTACAAATCGAACTCGTCAAAATGATTACTCAGGGTGACAAAATTCTAGACACGCCCTTGGCTAAAATTGGCGGCAAAGGCTTGTTTGTTAAAGAACTTGAGCAGGGCATGCTAAATGGTCATGCAGACATCGCTGTCCACTCTATGAAGGACGTGCCCGCGCAATTACCAGACGGCCTTGAAATTGGTGCCATTTTGCACCGCGAAGACCCACGTGATGCATTTGTGTCTAATAACTACCAGACTATCGACGAGCTTCCACAAGGCGCTGTAGTGGGAACATCCAGCTTGAGACGTCAATGTCAGCTATTGCAAAAACGTCCTGATTTACAAATTCGATCGCTACGCGGTAACGTAAACACTCGCTTAAAAAAACTGGATGACGGTGACTATGACGCTATTATTTTAGCCGCTGCTGGCCTTATTCGCCTTGGTTTTGAAGAGCGAATTAACACCGCTATTCCCGTCAACATCATGCTCAGTGCCATTGGACAAGGCGCTATTGGTATCGAGTGTGGAAAATGAGTATGAGGTTAGAAGAATGTTCATTCGCAAAAAGCCATCAGGAGTAAAAGTAACACCAGTTTCTGCCGACTACATTGTCAA
>JAESRY010000139.1 GCA_016764415.1 Cycloclasticus sp.
GTTGGAGAAAAAACAAACCATTTTGCAAACGCTTGATTGGAAAGGGCCTAATTATGTTATCTCAGGATTGGATGGTACTGGCACAAAACAATTATGTTTTGATATGGATAGATGGCTATGTTTTGTAAGCGAAGATAAAGAGAACTAACATAAGTTGAGAAACAAGAAATGGGGTCTACCATTGAATTCATTCACCTTAAAAACAAAAAAACCTCACAATTGAGGCTCTTTATTATCACATAATTTTTTAGGCTAAAAAATGTTATACCGCGTTCGGCTCTAAATCATCCGATGTGATTAATGCTTGTATCCCTGCTAATGCTCGTTCAACTAATGGTGCTTTTTCTTGCCCAACCAGTGTCATCTTCTTTTGTCGCAATTCTTCAGCACATTCAGCCACACTGATATCCATCGCTTTAGCTCCACGGTCGTCTACAAATAAACATTGCATGGTCACTGAACTTTTCCAAGATAATTTCGCACGCAGAGCTTCGCCATCAGTATTTGTATATGCTACCCAATCACCCACTGCCATTGCATTCGCCTTCTTACTGAACTTGTCATCAGGCATCTCAGAAATATGCCCCTCCAACTCTTGTAATAAATCCTCTTCTAAGCTCGCACACAAATCCTCGTCAAACGCTACTAAAACGACCTCTTCAGCGATAGGAATGTCATCACTTTGGTTCTCCACCGTCGCAAATAAACGTTTATGGAATGATTCTAATTCTTTAAAAAAAGGTGCTGACTGATGAAAGTCGTATGAAATGTTTTCTAACCCTACTTTAATGTCTTTCAATAAACGAGTTAGGCCTTTAATAACATTTTTACGTGCCGCGTCATCATTTTTTGGCATCACGCTCTCAACTAAAGCCTCAATCACATCAATGCATTTTTGTGTTTCAGCAGGTTCCTTTTCACGCCTCAATAAAGCCAAAACTAAAACATCTTTCCATGCATCATCCAAAAACAATTGAACAAATTCAGGTATCGACTTCCCATTTAATCGCAGTGCTATTTCATATGTCGCCTGACGCCTAGTTAACTCTATTTGCTCGCTACTCCTCGTTACTTTACGCGAACGCTCTTCAATTACATCAATTTGGCATTGTTGCTGTTCCATAAAAATATCGAACTCATCAAGAAGTTCTGTAAAAATCTCAACATCATCATCGAAATCCATCAGCACTCTATCAACTAATTCCTCCATTTTTTCAAAAACAGCACTTTTAACTTGACGGTTTTGTTCGCTGACGCCTAAACCAGCTTGAGATAACGAATTCAAAAACTTTCTGGCCGGGTGAGCCTTCTTTGCAAAAAACTCCTTATCAATCATCGCTACTTTCAAAATAGGAATTTGCAACTGTGCAATCATCAATCTCACTGCATTTGGTAATTGCTTATCCTGCAGCACCACATCAAAAAACATAGCTATGATATTAATCAATGTGTCATCTTGCTCCTCATACGGTTGGCGAACACCATTAGATTGAAACTGYGACCCTATTTGCAAACGCACATTCTGATCTACAGCAACGCCCTCAATAACATTCTTTTTCTGTATCGCAGTCAATGTTTCTATTAAGTCAACTGTTGATATACTGTCTCCTGACACCATTAAGCCATCTGACAAAGCCGCTCGCCCTACTTTGGCACTATGTAATTGCACCATATCAACTAGACTACGATATAGCACGTCAGATATTTCATGCGTATTTCCTGGACTGTCGCCACCTCTATCAGCTTCATTTCCTTGCCTAGACTGACCCTCAGACCTTCTTTCTACGCTTGATTCTCCAGTATTATTTTTATAAATTAATTGCCTTTTTGGTAGTTTTGGAAGAACTCTGTTCTCTATACACAAATCATTTATCTTCTGATATACATCGCCCATTTTTAACAAAACAGTCTCTTCATACGACTTGTATAACAACAGGCAAGTTTCTTCAGAAAACAGCTCCTTTTTCAAAATCTCAGCATATTGTTTAAGTAGAACACTAGGAGCAATGGGATTTGTACTCATTTTTAATGATTTCGTTTCAAATAACACAGTCAAACGCTCATTCAGTGCATACAAAACATCTTTAAATTTCAATTCACTTCGGCCAACACCTCCATCAATCGCGAGTTGCTCCTCAATTTCATCAACACCCAGTAATGACAGCTCATCAAACTCATTAACTACAGCTTTAACGGAAACAACGGTCGGCACGACCTCCCCTTGATTAACATTAAGGCTAGATATGCTTTTCTTTATTTCTTTAATGTTTAAAGAAACTAAAGCATTCGACACCTCATTAAAGACTTTCAAATCGATAGCTACCGATTCAAAACTTCTCTTATCTGACGACTGCTGCAAACGCTCTTTTGCATCCACTAAATGCGCACTCATCGCTGTCGTCATATAGTCACAAAGAATCGAACCTACCTGCTGCGTTAACAATGCACTACTGACTTTTCGTGCTTTGTTTCTATTGGTCTGTTTTCGCATAGGTACGACTTTAGATATCTTATCGTGCATGATAATCCACTCATTTATATTTATTTATGTATAGAGTATAGTCAACACTCCACATAAAATGTGCTCCAGAGCACAAATACCCTAACAAACATTGAGAGATTAGCAGATTAAAAGAGACATCATAAAAGGGTGCCTAACAAGTTCTATTCAAACCGCATCTCCTAATAAAAACTCTCGTCCTATACCCGATGATATTCGGCTTATTATTGTGCATGGAATCAGCCTACCTCCAGATCAATTTGGTGACCATTGGATCGATGATTTTTTTCTCAATAAATTAGACCCTAATCAACACCCATACTTCCAAGAAATACACCACATTGAAGTCTCGTCACACTTATTAATTCGACGCGATGGAAGTATTACTCAATACGTTCCCTTCCATGAACGTGCATGGCATGCGGGCACATCGAGTTTTGAAGGTAAAGAAAACTGTAACGACTTTTCTATCGGAATAGAGCTAGAAGGTGCAGACCACATACCCTACACGCATGAACAATATCAGGCTCTCAGTGACTGCTGTAACACATTAATTAAACACTACCCCGAACTAACAGCAGCAAGAATTGTCGGGCATTGTGATGTTTCTCCAGGTAGAAAAACAGACCCTGGCGACAGCTTTGATTGGGGGAAATTCAGAGACTTACTCAGTAGCATTTGATTCTTCGCCTCGAAAAATATCAACAACCATCATCGCAACGCCAATCGAAATAGCGCTATCTGCAATATTAAAAACAGGCCAGTGCCATGCTTGATAATACACATCTATAAAATCAATAACATACGCATAGGCAATACGATCATACAAATTGCCAATCGCACCACCTAGAATAAGGGACAACGTTACAGCCATCCATTTTTCAGACGGTTTTAGTCGCGCCAACCAAACGGTTAAAACGATCGTCGCAACCAATGCTATCGCTACAAAAAACCAACGTTGCCAGCCACCCGCCGAGCTTAAAAAGCTGAACGCTGCGCCTGTATTTCGGACATAAGTAAAATTCAGTGATGGCAGTAAGGCAACAGACTCATACAAGTCGAAATGGCTAATAACCCAGAGTTTACTCGCCTGATCCAACCCAACAACGACGAGTGAAAGCCAAAGCCACTTCAACATAATAATTGTTTAGGCAAACTGCCTAATTTCTCCATCGCCATCGACGTTATCTTCACATCGGCTACACAATTCAGAGTGCAGTTCTGACTGACCAACATCATCCCGATGATGCCAGCAACGCACACATTTTTTATGCTCGCTAGCCACGACATCAATAAATAAATTGGCATTATCTGTTGTGCTAGATGTCTCTTTTTTATCCGCTAAAGGCTTAACCTGTGCATAAGATGTAATCAATACAAACCGAAGCTCGTCTTGTAATTGAGACAGTGTTTCGAATAATTCACCGTCACAATATAACGTCACCTCAGCGTCTAAGCCTGAACCAATCACGCCGTCCTTTCTAACGCGTTCCAACTCTTTACTAACAAGCTCACGCGTGTCGATGACCGGTTGCCAGAATACCAACTCGTTACTTCCTTTTGAGCTAGGTTTAGGAAACCCTTCGTAAGCGGTTGCCAAAAAAACAGACTCTTCACGCTCGCCCGGCATCGCCAACCAAATCTCTTCGGCTGTGTAACTTAGAATTGGCGCAATCCAGCGAACAAACGCTTCTGCAATATGGAACATTGCGGTTTGCGAAGAACGCCTTGCTAGGCTCTTTTCTTGTAACGTGTACTGCCTGTCTTTAATAACGTCTAGGTAAAAACTACCCATATCAACAGAACAGAAATGATGAATTTTCTGATGTACTTGCAAGAACTGGTAATCGTCGTAATTTTTCAACACCTCTTGTTGAGTTTGTTGTGTTTTCTCAATCGCCCAACGATCTAAAGGCAACATATCATCAAACGCAACGCAGTCTGTTTGCGGATCGAAGCCATCTAAATTAGACAATAAATAACGTGCTGTATTTCTCAACCGACGGTAAACATCAGCAGCACGTTTCAAAATTTCATCCGAGACTGTCATCTCACCCGTGTAATCATTCGCCGACACCCACAGGCGAAGAACATCCGCACCCAGTGAATTGATCACTTTTTGGGGTGCAATCACATTACCTTTTGATTTAGACATTTTCATGCCTTTTGCATCCACGGCAAACCCATGTGTAAGAACCGAATCAAACGGTGCGCAACCATTCATTGCCACCGATGTTAGCAACGACGACTGGAACCAACCACGATGCTGATCCGAACCTTCGAGATACATGGCTGCTGGAAACGGTAATTCTTCACGCCTTTCCAACACCGCTGAATGCGTCACACCGGAATCGAACCATACATCTAAAATATCATTAATTTTTGTGTAATTAGCCGCTTCATCGCCGAGCAAATCTGATGGATCTAATTCAAACCACGCTTCGATGCCTGCCTTCTCAATCATCTGAGCCACTTGCTCAATCAACGCAGCCGTATTGGGATGCAATTCACCCGTTTCTTTATGCACAAACAAGGCAATAGGAACGCCCCAATTACGTTGGCGAGAAATACACCAATCTGGGCGACCTTCAACCATATTATTGATACGCGCTTCGCCCCATTCTGGCACCCATTTCACGCGTTTAATTTCTGCTAATGCCTTTTCACGCAGACCATTCTTATCCATTGAGATAAACCACTGAGGCGTCGCTCTAAAAATAATCGGTGTTTTATGCCGCCAGCAATGCGGGTAACTGTGATTTAACGCCTCATCATGCACCAATGCACCGCGTTCTCTTAAAACGTCAATCACATCGTTGTTGGCACTGAACACGTGTTTACCAGCA
>JAESRY010000140.1 GCA_016764415.1 Cycloclasticus sp.
TATTGAAAACCCCGGATTTAAATCTGTTGCGCACTCTTTAGGGCTTCAATTAGAAGACGGCTATGTTTGGAATTACACATACAGTGAGTTTAATAGCTCAACAAAATTTGATGTACGAGCTACAGACATTAACCTATTAGCGGCTATTTTAAAAACATTCGACCCATCAATAACAAGTGTTAAAAAAATCAAAGAAAGCACTATAGACGCTTACATTGTTAAATTTGTTAACGATGACGAAGTTATTATTGAAGACGGGAAATTGAGTAATCACGAAAGATTATCCAGAGGGACGATAGAATCTATTGATATTGCTCATTTTATTCATTTTATAAGTTCGGAAGGTGATGGCATATTCTTCTTGGATGAAAAAATGGCCTATTCGCATTCAGAAATGGAAATAGCCATGCTTAATTTAATGATTGAAAAGTTAAGTTCTAATGCTCAATTATTTTACACAACGCATAATTGCGACATTTTAGAAATGAACCTGCCTTCGCATAGTTACACGTTTATGCGAAAAGACCCGTTTGTAAAAATATCCCACCCTGAAAAAATGGGCTACACCAAAAACGACCGCAGTTTACTGGGTTATGTAAAAAATGATGTTTTCAATACACTACCGGATACCTCAAGAATTGAGGCCCTGTTGTAATGAAAAGAGTTCATTATTTTTACGAAGGAGAAACTGAGGAAAAACTACTGCAACTGTTAAAAGATAAAAAGGATATAACCCCTGGACGTTTAAGAAAACACAACCTATGGACTACTGAATTCAAGCGAATAGAAAGAACTGTCAATAAAGTAGACCAGCTATTCTTTTTTATCGACACCGATGCTATGAGAAATTTATCTATATTTACAAAAAACATTACACAGTTAAAGCCTTACAATATCCGCCTGATGGTTCAACATAAAAACCTTGAGGATGAGTTGTGTTTTTCTTGCGGTAAAAACAGTCCTTCCGCCTTATTTAAAGGCTTTTATGACACGACGAGTGCCACAGAATTTAAAACACGGTTTAATAATGACAACAGCCTTCAGCAGAAACTAGCGGCCAATAATTTTGACTATAAAAAACTGTGGTCAAGAGAAACGGTTTTTAATGCTTTTCTAACAAGTAAAGGCATTTCAAGTCAAACCCTTTACAGTATAAAAAAACCTCTCAAAAAATAATATGAATAGCATAGAACAACTTCGCCAAGCCATGGTGTCGCTGCAATTTAGCGAAACAATGGAGATTATCGACGCGTTATACGACTTCACCCCGAGCAGTTTTAGTAACGGAAACACGCGTAATGAAGCCGGTGAAAATAACGGCTCGTGTAAACTGTTTGCGTTTGCCAAGCTGAATGATTTTACCGAACCACAAACACTCGCGTTGTTTGGTGAATTTTTCCGTGATGTGCTTGCTGCACCGGATGGCGACGACCATCAGAATATTCGCAATTTTATGAAAACAGGTTGGGCAGGCATTACGTTTGATCAACCGCCGTTAACCGAAAAGAAATAATTTAAACCGCCATGTCTAATTCAAGCTTTACATCGTTAAACCTACCGCCTGCTCAAATTAAAAATTTGAATTCATTAGGTTATAAAAACATGACGCCGGTTCAAGCACAAAGCTTGCCCCACATTCTAAAAGGCAAAGACATTCTTGCCCAAGCCAAAACGGGCAGTGGTAAAACCGCTGCGTTTGGCATTGGTTTGTTGGACAAAATTAATCCGCGCTTTTTTGGTACCCAGGCGCTTATTCTTTGCCCTACGCGAGAATTAGCCGACCAAGTGGGTAAAGAAATTCGTAAATTGGCACGTAGCGTTCCCAACATAAAATTGGTGTTGTTATGTGGCGGCAAGCCGTTTGGCCCACAAGTAGGTTCTTTAGAGCACGGCACACACATTGTTGTTGGTACGCCTGGACGTATTCAAGACCATTTAAAAAAGCACACATTGGACATAAGGCAATTAAAAACGCTTGTTTTGGACGAGGCTGACAGAATGCTGGATATGGGCTTTGCCGATGTGATGACGGATATCATTAAGCAAACCCCTACATCACGACAAACGTTGTTGTTTTCTGCGACGTATCCAGATGAAATTAAACAAATGTGCCGTTCAATTCAACGCGACCCTATCACTGTGACTGTTGGATCAGACCACGAACAAAGTGTTATCGAACAGCTTTTTTACCAAGTTAAACGGCACGAGCGTAATAACGGCTTATTGGCGTTATTTGAACATTACAAACCCAACACAGCGATTGTGTTTTGCCACACTAAAGCTCAATGCGCTGACATGGCAGAGTTTCTGCTTGAACATAATATCGAGTCGTTAGCGATTCATGGCGACCTTGATCAACGCGAGCGCGATCAAGTGTTGGTTCGTTTTTCGAATAACAGTTGTTCTGTATTAGTTGCAACCGATGTTGCTGCACGTGGTTTAGACATTAAGTCCATCGCTATGGTAATAAATTACGAATTGCCGCGTGACCCTGAAATTTACGTTCACCGAATTGGTCGAACAGGTCGTGCAGGTGAAACAGGTTTAGCGATGAGCCTTTTCACAGAACACGAGCAGATTCGCGTTAATGCCATTGAGCAATATCAAAACAAGCCCTGTTTAATTGATAGCCCGCAGTCGCTGGACCGTGATGCCAGTTTTAAACTGTATCCGCCAATGACCACCATCCAAATAGATGGTGGACGTAAAGATAAAATTCGTCCCGGCGATATACTCGGCGCACTAACAGGCGATGGCGGATTAAATGGCGCTCAAATTGGCAAAATTGATATTTTTGATCGCTCCAGCTACGTAGCACTTGAACATGACGTTGTTCGGCAAGCACTAAACTATCTAGCCAACGGTAAAATCAAAGGTCGCCCCGCTAAAGCACGCAGGGTTCGCTAACACCTGAGCTTTCGGGCAATATGCTGCAAACGCACATTTTCTGCTATACTATACTGACAAGAGGCCTCTCCTCTAACCATCCTAATTTCAAGTAAGAAGCTCCATGTTTCAACTCCTAATTTCCCGCTCTCATAGTCTGAAAAGCGACCTGCTTTCTGGCTTAACCGTTGCGCTTGCGTTAGTTCCTGAAGCTGTCGCTTTTGCCTTTGTAGCGGGCGTTGATCCGTTAGTGGGTTTATATGCAGCCTTCATGGTTGGACTAATTACAGCTGCCATTGGTGGCCGCCCCGGTATGATTTCTGGCGCAACAGGCGCATTAGCAGTCGTCATGGTGAGCCTCGTTGCACAACACGGTGTTGAGTATTTATTTGCCACTGTCGTCTTAATGGGTGTTTTACAAGTAATGGCCGGTGTGTTTCGACTCGGCAAATTTATTCGCCTGGTTCCACACCCCGTGATGCTTGGCTTTGTGAACGGCCTTGCGATTGTTATCTTCATGGCACAACTACAGCAATTCCAGTTTTTAGACCCGCTCACCAATGAACTGACATGGTTGCAGGGCAATCAAATGGCGCTCATGCTCGGCATGGTTGCTTTAACAATGGGCATTATCCACTTCCTCCCAAAACTCACTAAAGCCGTCCCTTCGTCTTTAGTCGCTATAGCAACCATTGTCGCTATTTCAGTTGGTCTAGACGTTGATCTACGTACCGTTCAAGACGTATTAGTAGACATGACGGGAAACCCCCTAGCGACCATCGCGGGCGGACTCCCTCAGTTCCATATGCCTAGCGTTCCTTTTAACTTCGAAACGCTAAGAATCATCTTCCCCTATGCCATCATTCTTGCAGCTATTGGTTTAATCGAATCGTTACTCACGCTAACACTGATTGATGAAATAACTGAAACACGTGGCCGCGGTAACAAAGAATGCGTTGGTCAAGGTGTTGCAAATGTCGCCACTGGATTCTTTGGCGGCATGGGCGGTTGCGCGATGATTGGCCAAAGCATGATTAATATTAATTCTGGTGGACGAGGACGTGCATCCGGTATTTCTGCGGCGCTATTCCTACTGGCCTTTATTTTAGTCGGCTCATCACTGATTGAAATGATTCCGGTTGCCGCCTTGGTGGGCGTGATGTTTATGGTGGTATTAGGCACCTTTGAATGGGCCAGTTTCCGCTTATTGGGTCGTATACCCACATCCGATACATTGGTCGGTATTACGGTTGCGGTCGTCACTGTTTTAACCGATTTAGCCATTGCTGTAGTGGTCGGTGTCATCATGTCTACGCTTGTCTTTGCGTGGAAAAATGCCAAACACATGCACTTTGAAATCGAGGAGATTGATGGTGTAAAAGTTTATAAACCTATTGGTCCCATATTCTTCGCATCCATTCATAATTTTCGTGAGCATTTTGACCCCGCCAATGACCCAGATGAAGTCATTATTGATTTTGTCCGCTCAAGGGTGTCTGATCACTCAGGTATTGAAGCGATTGATGCGCTAGCTGAACGCTATACAAAGCTAGGTAAAAACTTACACTTACGTCACCTGAGCCCTGAGTGCATCAAGCTATTACACAACGCTAGAAAGCTTATTGAAGTGAACGTGATGGAAGACCCAAAATACAAAGTTGCGGACGATGCGTTAGATTCTTAACGCGGTTACATGGAAGCCTGAACGCATTTAATCACGCCATATTCATACTCTTCATCTAGTGCTTCATAGATTGCTTTAAGGCGGCCTTTTGACTCGTCTTCTAACGACTCAATCATCATCACTATTTCTTCGTACTGGCTTTTTTCTAGCTCAAGTACGTCGAAAACATCCAACAAGCCCACTTCTATTGCATCCGCCAAGTGCCCATAAATGGTGTTGGCTTTGATGTCACGTTCTTTTGAAATTTCATCAATGCTTTTACCGTCTTGATACAGCAACAAGGTTTCGTTAACCGTTGCGCTTAAGCGATTATTTAATAATTCCGCTAAGGGGTATTTTGCTATTTCGGCTAAGAATACTTTGCCATAACGTTTGATTTTTTGATCACCCACGCCTGATATGTAACGTAAATCAGCCGTTGAGTTGGGGCGTTTCTTAACCATTTCTTGCAGCGTTGCATCATGAAAGATGACATAGGGCGGCACACCGCCTTCATCAGCCAACTGCATTCTTAACGCACGTAACGCTTCCCACAACGGCTCGTCTTGTGGGCGAACAGGGCTTTTCTTTTTGCTCTCTTTAACCAGTTTTTCTTCTTTACTTTGCGCCCTAAGCTCAAGCGATTGCTCACCTCGCAGAACCGCTCTACATTTTTCAGTTAATTTCAGTGCGCCGTGCCTCTCAGCATCTACATTGATGTAACCCAATGCAATTAATTGCCTAAAAATTGTGCGCCACTGCGTTGTCG
>JAESRY010000141.1 GCA_016764415.1 Cycloclasticus sp.
GGTTAATACCATACCCGGCTCTAATTCCCGCCATTGTTTATCAATTTTATAGTCACCTACGTCATGCACATCCATGCCCAGCCAATGCCCAGTTCTGTGCATGTAATAGGGCTTATAGGCTTCATTTTTAATCAGCGTTGGCACGCGACCCTTTAGTAAACCCAGTTTCACCAAACCCTTGGTTAAGACCTTAACGGCTGCATCGTGCGGGTCATTCCAATGGTTACCCGGTTGAACCTGCTCTATGGCCGCATATTGCGCGTCTAACACCAACTGATAAAGCGCCTTTTGCTCATCACTAAACACACCGTTCACGGGGAATGTTCGTGTAATATCAGAGGCGTATTTTTGCCACTCGCAACCCGCGTCAATCAACAATAAATCGCCATCATTTAATATGGAATTATTATCAATGTAATGCAGAACACAGCCATTGTGCCCACCACCTACAATGGCAGGGTAGGCCTCTTGTTGTGCAGCTTGACTAATAAACGTATGTTTCAAACTTGCATCAACCTGGTATTCATACATTCCAGGCTGGCACGTTTGCATCGCTTTTATATGTGCTTGCACAGAAATTTTTGCAGCCTTTTTCATCTGCTTAATTTCAAACGCTGATTTGATTAAACGCATTTCGTGCAACAGGTGATCGGATGAAACAAATTCAGCTGGCGCTGAAACACCCGCTCTTGAACGAGCACGGACTTGTTTCGACCAATCCATTAATTGTTGATCAAATTCCGGGTGTACGCCAATCGGGAAATATAAACGATTTTTGTTCTCTAGAAGCCCTGGCAATATGTCATCAATATCATCTATTGGAAACGAATCATTCGCACCAAAGTCTTTTAGCGCTCCTTCAAGGCCAGCACTTGCGCCCACCCATAAAGCCATTGTTTCGTCATATTCACGACAAAACAAAATATACTCGCCTTGCTCACGACCTGGAACGAGAACCAGTACTGCTTCAGGCTCATCAAAACCCGTTAGGTAGAAAAAGTCACTGTTCTGGCGAAAAGGAAATTCCACATCGCTATTTCGTTGCATTATTGATGCGCTCGCAATGACCGCGATATTGCCCACACCCACCATGCGTAAAAATTGCTTTCTACGCTTTACACATTCTTTTTGTTCTTGTCCCACTGAAATTTTTCCGTCAGACATTAGTGAACCGTAGGAACATCATCGGTTTTTTCGTCTGATGACTGTAATTGATCTAATAACATTTGCACCGCCAGGCGCACATATTCATGTAGCTCCATAAAAGCTTGCTCATCCGAGTCCTCGGACGATTCAGCATCCAACCGAGAAATCTCCATCAAGTCTCTCAACACACCTCGGCACTCTTCATCCCAATCGGTATCGTCCCCAGCACCCATATAGGCCACGCCATATAAGAACCCTTGGCACCATTCGCTTAACGCATTAGCTCGTGCGCCAATGCGCTCGTCATCATCGGGTAACAATAAATCAAAAATAAACTCCTCTTCTTGTAACAACTCAGAGGTGCCTTGAAATATGCCACTCAACGTCTGCTTATCATCATCTAGTAACGCATTAATCTGCTCATCCGTGTCAAATATCGCCGTCAACCAACGGTTGAAATCCGCATCAAACGCTACACACAACATACCTGATGCCAAACCATGCACTTCCGCCGCGCCCATGTTTGCATTCCGCTCTTCTAACATCAGCTGTAAATCTTCAAAATCGCCTAAACGCTCCACTTAACACTCCAAATTTCTAAATATTGTTGCTATGCTATCATTCTGTGAACCATGCACCAAAACTTACCGACTAAATACGTATCGGTATTGACCTCATCATCAATCGCACATACTATTTAACCTGTGAACAAAGAACAAAATCCAGAAATCGCCTTAGAAGACCTTGAACTCAAGATTGATTCTCTTGTGCAAGTGTGCCAACGCCTGCACGAAGAAAATCAACAACTCAAGAATCAACAAATTGAATTAATGCAACAACGCAGCGCCTTAATGGACAAAACTGAAAAGGCAAAAACCCGCGTTGAGTCCATGATTTCTCGACTTAAATTAATGGAAATCTAATCATGACGACAGCCATTACAGTATCACTCAATATTTTAGATAAAGAATACTTGGTCAGTTGCACTGAACCCGAGCGTGCAGGCCTGGAGTCATCTGCTCGTTTTTTAGATGAAAAAATGCAATCCATCAAACAGTCTGGTCGCATCGTTGGCTTAGACCGCATTGCTGTAATGGCAGGGCTTAACATCACTCATGACCTTCTCATCGAAGATCAGAAAAAAAATGGCGCGTCATTGGGTATTACTGACAAAATTAACGCACTCCACAATAAATTAGATTTCGCAATCAACGCCTTCGGCAAATAAGCCAACCCTTCACGACCAAGCACATTCGTCACACTGTCTGAAGCCGATGATGCTATCAACGTGTCGACTTTATACCCAAGGGGCCTCGGCAATTGCTCCTGCATCGTCTTAAGCGCCTACTTTTGGTGCTCTACCTCCTGCGTCCATGCAGTCGTAAGTTTCATGGAAGCGAATAAAACCTTCGCTGTGTCGACTTTATACCCAAAGGGCATAAGTTTCATTGAAACGGAAAAAGCATCCGTTTAATTCAGCTTTATAATAAAAAGAGTACTTTATATTCCTTTATGGCTTATAAATCTGCTGTTTAATTTTTTTCATCGGGGTACACTGTAAGTGCGTTCCCTGCGGTGTTCGAAAGAAGGTGGAATAACCCTTGGACCTAATAACCTACTCGGGAAGACAGATCATTCGACTGGTGTGCATGCTCATTATTGAGAAGCCTAATGCCAATGTCCGACTCCCACTTAAACCTCTCGGTTTAAGGTAGAAACCTGAAGCGGCGCTAGTGGGGARCGTTTTTTATTTATGTCTAATTCCAGCATCTCACTACGGCGCTCTTTACGCTTAAAACGTAACAATATCGCACCAGCCACTAGGCTAATTTTTGACAGCGCGATTAACCAAATACTTTTAAAAACTGGGTTATCGCTTCGCTTTTCCAACATTGCAGGTTATTTAGCTAATGACGGCGAGCCTTCTATAAGCCCTATTATTCAAACTCGATCTACTTGCAAGCAACCATTTTTTTTGCCCGTATTAGACAGGAAAAAACTTAAATTTGCACATTACCATTGGGGTGACCCACTAGATAACAATGCATTTAGTATTCCCGAACCAACTCAAAACCCCACCTTACCCATAAAGTTTTTATCCGCTATTTTCATGCCCCTTGTCGGTTTCGATTTACAAGGCAATAGAATTGGCATGGGCGGTGGTTATTACGACCGCAGTCTTCACTTTCTTCGTAACAGTAAGTGTAAGAAACGCCCTCTGCTGATCGGGATTGCTTATCAACTTCAACAAGTGAATGACATTAAACCTCACGCTTGGGATATCCCCTTAGATGCTGTAGTGACTGAGAACGGGTTACTGTGCTTTTCGAACAAAGCAAAACAACTCCTTCGCGCGGGATATTCAACGTAAAAACTATAAATTATTTTGCTATACAGCTGTTGCCCTATATCATATTAAAACCCCATCAACACACACCTAAACACCGTTATTATGCAAGATGAACTAAAAAAACAAGCTGCCCAAGCCGCTCTTCCTTATATTAAAGATTGTAAAATTCTCGGCGTCGGCACTGGCTCGACCGTTAATCATTTTATTGATTTACTAGCCCCCATTAAGCAACAGTTTGATGGAGCCGTCTCAAGTTCTGAAGCTAGCACCAAACGCCTCATCGAATTAGGTATTCCCATTTTAAACTTGAACACGGTAGGCACACTTGATGTATACGTAGACGGTGCTGACGAAGTAAACGCTAACCTTCAGTTGATAAAAGGCGGTGGCGGTGCACTAACGCGTGAGAAAATCATAGCGGCTGCAAGCAAAACTTTCGTTTGCATCGCTGATGAAAGTAAACTTGTTTCTTGTCTAGGCGCTTCCCCACTGCCTATAGAGGTTATACCGATGGCACGACATTACGTCGCGGAGCAAATCTTAGGCCTAGGTGGAAAACCTATTTGGCGTGAAAATTTCACTACCGATAATGGCAATATTATTTTAGATGTTCACGCAATGCAGATCACAAATCCGTTAGAGCTAGAAAAAATCATTAACAACATGGCCGGTGTGGTAACCGTTGGCCTATTTGCGGACCGCGCGGCTGATATCGTATTATTAGCTAGCGAGAGTGGCACTAAAACCCTAACAGCATCTAACCGCTAGAACCCCTCGCTCAAATTTTCGGCGCAAAAAAAAGGGGCTAAAAGCCCCATAGTTTTTTATTCTTATTTGATGTGTCAGTTATTCTTTTTCTTAGAAAAGAATAAACTTCCCCCTCTCCTTATTCTGAAAATAATAATACGCGACTTTCACATAAATGCAACAAATACTTGGTACTAAGCAATTGATTTATCTATTATTTTATTGCCCTGCAACAAAATACCGTGTATTTAGTTACATAATAACAACCACAAACTCTAGCAATTAATAAAAAGTGCCGCGTAAGCTTATTAGATTTTGGTATATTAGGTGCAGAATTGAACAAGTCAGCAGCTAACAAGGTATGCCGCTCAGTTCGACCATTAAAATAGCAAACGTAACACATTAAGGCATAACGTAATGCTCACCCCACAATGGCTAACACAGTACAAAAAAGAACAGCTTAATGGCGATATTGTCGCCGGTATTATTGTCGCTGTTGTGCTGGTTCCACAGTCCATGGCTTATGGTTTATTAGCCGGCTTACCGCCTGAAGTCGCTCTATATTCATCCGTTTTACCACTTATCTTATATGCTCTATTTGGCAGCAGCCGGACTCTCGCTGTTGGCCCTGTCGGCCTGATGTCACTAATGACTGGTGCAACACTCATTGAGCATGGCTTCAACAATGTCGATGAGATGGTGAGCGTTGCACATACGCTTGCCTTACTAAGCGGTCTTATTATGCTTATTATGCGAGTGGCCCGATTAGGTACCGTTATTGATTTTTTAAGCCATCCCGTTATTTCAGGCTTTGTCAGTGCATCAGCTATCATCATCGCCCTAAGCCAGCTCAAACACATTTTGGGACTAGACATTCCACGCGGCTTACCTGCTTACGAAACACTTTACCTTGTCATCACGCAATTGCCTCAAAGCAGTCTCGCAGCCACTTTGATTGGACTAAGCAGCCTAGTTCTTTTATGGTACTTCAAGGCCCCATTAGCCGCATGGCTAAAAAAGCAAGGCACACCAGAAG
>JAESRY010000142.1 GCA_016764415.1 Cycloclasticus sp.
AATTCAAAAAAAATGTTACGAAAATAAAAACCCCACAATTAGTTGCCCATGCTTATCAACATGGGCTGAACTTTTTGTCTGTGTCTGTGTCTGTGTAGTAAGATTTCGTGTTGCAATGGACATAAAACAAGAATTTTAATATTAAAGGGAAGAGTTATGAGAGCAGTAGTAATGTTGTACGGGGTAGTTAGTTATTTTCTATTTTTTGGGGTATTCGTTTACTTCATGGGGTTTGTTGGCGATGTGTTCGTGCCTAAAAGTATTTCAACCGTTCCAGAAGCGTATTCGGACAATGCATTAATGATCAATATCGGCTTAATGTTGATGTGGGGCATTCAACACAGCGTTATGGCGCGTGGTTGGTTTAAAGATATGATTGCATCTGTTGTGCCGCATCACGTAGAACGCAGTACGTATGTGTTGGCATCAGCTATCGTATTGGCGGTGCTAATGTGTTGTTGGCAGCCAATGGAAGGCATCATTTGGCAAGTTGAAAACCCAATGCTAGTGAATGTGTTGTGGGGCTTTTTCGGTTTAGGCTGGGTGCTGGTATTTGTAGCAACATTTTTAACCGATCATTTTGATTTATTTGGTTTACGCCAAACATGGCTGCATTTCGTTAAAAAGACTTACACAGATGTCGTCTTTACTGAAATATTCTTTTATCGTTGGATTCGTCATCCGATGATGTTGGGCTTATTTATCGCATTTTGGTCATTGCCAACAATGACAGTAGGTCATTTGGTGTTTTCAATCGGCATGTCTATTTATGTATTGATGGGCATTCACTTTGAGGAAAAAGGCTTGGCTAAATCAATTGGCGAAACGTATGTGGATTACCAAAAACGTACGTCAAAAGTTATTCCAAAAGTTTACTAGTATCAATAGTTCAAGGGCTTGGCGTTGCTAAGCCCTTGATTTTTTTGGGGCATGCTCTAAAATGCCCTCTCTTGAATAAGGAACGCTGCGACAGGGCTCCCCTGCTAGGCTTATTTAAGGTATAGACTTTTAAGGGTAAGTGTTCAGTGAAATTAAGTGGAGTTAAATTAGTCAGTGTCTTTAAAGTAGTATTGCTGACGCTCACCGCTTGCGCCAGTAGTCCAAACATTGAGCAACGAACAATCACATCAAATCAACTTGCGACACATCATGGCTGGAAATCTGTCGTTATTGTCACCAATTTATTTGATTTGATGAGTTACCAACCAAAACAGATTAACGCTGCAACAATATTAACCGTCTATATTGAAGGGGATGGCTTTGCATGGCGGACACGCTCAATACCTTCAACCGATCCAACACCTATCAATCCTATCGGGCTGAAACTAGCATTGAATCATCCCGATGGCAATGCGGCTTATTTAGCGCGACCGTGTCAATACACCAGTGGCAACAACGTCAGAGGATGCGAGAAAACGTATTGGACAGATAAACGTTTTTCAGAAGATGTTATTGCAGCAAGTAATCAAGCGATAACCGCTCTTAAAGAAAAGTTTGGTGCAACACAGCTGCAATTAGTCGGTTATTCTGGCGGAGGGGCGGTGGCGGCCTTATTAACCGCTCGGCGTAGTGATGTCATTCGTTTGATTACCGTAGCGGGAAACCTAGATCATCATGCGTGGACTGATGCGAAACAGATATCACCACTAACTGGGTCATTAAACCCTGCCGACTATTGGCAAGCGCTTAGCAATATAGAGCAGGTTCACTTCACAGGCGGTAATGATCTCATCATTGGCAACGTTGTAGCCCAATCCTATAAACAGCATTTTAGTGATGATGGGGAGATATCAATAATATCACTACCAAACTTCGATCATCATTGTTGTTGGGTTGAGCAATGGAACAGATTGTCGACACCGTACCTTATTCATTAATTTATTTTAGATTAGCTTAGATCAAACGGCTGTCTCCAAATATCTTGTCTTTGTGGATTTTGGCCTAATAAAATAAATCCCATTCTACTGAATTGACGTCGCATACCTGACCGCATCAATTTATTATTTTCTGTGACAATCATCAAAGACGCAGGTTTATTAGCTAGGGTAAGGCTGTTGAGCAGGGCATAAGTTTGTTTAAGAACGGCGAGCATCATAGTCGGCGTGCGATCTGATGGTTGGATAAACATACGATACATAAAAGCATGTTCCTGTAGCCTTGGGCGATAGTCGATATAAGCACTGCTAACCCCGACCACTTTTTGAGTGTCATCTAAAATCACAACAGCAACCTCATTGACACGATGAACGGGATCAAGCCCCGTTGGCAAGATACTATTACGTTGCCAGAGATTAACAATTTTTTCAGTAAGTTCCGGCGTGATATTGCCGTAGACATCAGCCAATTGGTAGCGACCATAAACAAGGGTGTTGCTTATTATTTTCATCGGAGATATTTTACCTGATTAGCGCACATAAAAAAGGACGGCCTAAGCCGTCCTTTTTAGTCTTTATAGCAATGAACCAATTGAAGCTGCCACTGCGGATACTTTGTGACTTAACCTTAGAACGTATAGTTCAAACTCAAGCTACCGGTCAAAGTATCTTCATCACTGCTTTTGCCGTATTCAACATCAGCAACAAGGCTTAGGTTATCCATTGTCGCCATGCGAATGTTAGCACCGACAAAACCACCGGTATTGCTGTCATCACCAACACTGCTGTAACTAAAGTTAGTGCCTAATATACTCGCGTGTGTACTTTCATCATCACTGTGGCGGCTGTTAACCCCTGCGCGTAGTTCAACTTCACTGGCTTGGTCTATCTTATACGCCGCTGCTAACTGTAACCGTGCTGTTAATGTTTCTAAGGTACGGTCATCTACTTTTAAGTTTGATGAGGTGGTGCCTTTTTCTTTGTAATCATCCATCCATGCGATGCTGTAGCTAATAGTGGCTGAAGGGCGCAGTTCAATCTTATCGGTAGCGCTAAACGCAGAGCTCAGTGTTAACGATGGACTTAGGAAGAGACTGCTCACGTCAGAGTTCGCGACTTCTAGTCCGTTAATGTTATCCAGCACGTAGCGTTTGTTATCATGGTCGCTATAACCGCCTAATATCGATGCGGTCAGATTGACTGAGCCTAAGTTATAGTGCCCATAAGCGCCAACAAAATAACTGTCAACATCGGTTTGAAAAGAATTGATATCAGAGTCAGTATCTGAATGTGCCACACCACCCATTAAGNCAAAGCGGCTTGAGTTGTTATCCCACTCATAACCCAAGGCGAAACCTTCATGGTCTGTTTTATAACCTACTGCACCACCTTCACTATCACGGTCAAAAGTGCCGCCAAAGACTTGCGCCCATGCAACCGGTGCACGTTCATGAAACAGCATGCCGCCAGATGAAAGCCCTGTTGATTTCCCTTGAGTGGATGCTGTAAGCGTTGTTTTATGCGCCAACCGTTGGCTAACTAAATTATGAATAGAGGACGTTAAACCGGCTAAGACAACAGAGCGAGAACCCTCGGCCGTTGCATCGACTGTAATTGCTTTATTGCCGACAACCACACCTGCGCCTAATAGATTGATGTTTTCAAAATTTACAAGATCTACAGTTACTGATGCACCAGCAGAGATATTAGCCGTATCCGTATCAGCGCCACCATCAAACTGTGCACCGGCAATATTACCGCCAGCAAGGTTAAGGGTATCGTCACCCGCGCCTAATATCACACGGCCTGTTACAGAAGAACCCGTGTTGAGGGTGAGCGTTGTGTCGCCAGCACGAGCCTCGATAGCCTGACCCGATGCCGAGCTGACTGCAGCACCTGAATTAAGGGTGATAAAGCTGCTTAAGCCAGAATTGCCGCTAATATAAATACCTGTGCCGCCGCCTTTRCCGCCTTTACCGCCCGTAACTGCGCCACTCACTGTGATGCTGGTTACGCCTGTGCCTTGGTTGCGAACACGARTACCGGAAACGTCACMCGACACAGCGGCGGCGTTAATGGTGATGTCGGTAGCTGTGGCGGTGTTGCGTGCATAAATTCCAGAACCTGTTGCACCTGTTACCGAGCCAGTGCTGGTGATGCTGGTTGCGCCTGTACCAGTGTTGATCGCACGAATACCGTTACCTCCACCTGACACAGCGGCGGTGTTAATGGTCAGGCCGGTAGTTGTGGCGGTGTTGAGGGCATATAACCCATAGCCATTTACAGCTGTAGCGGTTACCGTGCCCGCTGTGGTAATGCTAGTTGAGCCTGTGCCAGAGTTGAGCACAGCAATACCGGCATTATTTCCGAAAACAGCAGCGGTGTTAATGATGAGGTCAGTAGTTGTGGCGGAGTTGTTGGCGAAAATGCCTCTGCCAGTTGCCGCCGTTACTGTGCCGCTGGTAGTGATACTGGTTGCGCCTGTACCATTGTTTATCGCAAAAATACCGGTATAGTCTCCCGAAACATCGGTGGAGTTAATGGTAAGTTTAGTGGTTGTTAAACCGTTGTAGGCATAAATGCCTATGCCAGTTGTCCCCGTTGTTACTGTGCCGCTGGTAGTGATACTGGTTGCGCCTGTACCATCGTTGCCCGTCCTAATGCCGTATGCTCCACCGAAAACAATAGCGGCGTTAATGGTAAGGTCAGAGCCACCGTTGTTGTTAAAGGCATAAATCCCAGCACCCTTAGCACTAGCACCAGTTGCTGTGCCGTTGGTAGTGATGCTGAGTACGCCTGCGCTAAAGTTGCTCGCAAAAATACCATTGGTTGCACCCGATATGTTCGACTCATTATTGTCAGTAAAGCTTAGGCCTGCGCCGTTGGATGACAATGTGAGGGCGTTACCGGCTGCCGCGTCAATACCAAAGCCCGCAGTGGTGGTAACGGTTAAGGGGTTAGCACCAGAGTTCAGCACTTGCGTGACATCTGTAGCATTATTTGCAGCACCCGAACAGGTATAAGTGCCTGCTGCGCCAACACAACTGCCCGCAAAGGCTTGGCGTGAACCGTAACCGGATAATAAGGCGGCAGACACTGCTACGCTAATGGCTAGGCGTTGTGGTAACGATTGTTTTTTTGTTTTAGCGATTGTTTCCATACTTGATTTCCTTATCTTGTATTATTTTTGATTACTAACGCAGTCTAACAAACAATACTCCCTGCGTGTTGTTGTTTTTGCCAATGTGTTTTATAGGAAGTAGAAGAAACAAGGGGGGGTAACTCGTTTATTTCTAGTGATTTATAATTATAGCGGCGTTATGTTGTGCAGTTTAAACCACGAGTCGTTATCGGATAAATGACTACCGCCACCGGCGTTATAGTTAATGGTCAG
>JAESRY010000061.1 GCA_016764415.1 Cycloclasticus sp.
GCACCTTGATATTGCTTGGCACTTTATTGGACCGATTCAATCGAACAAAACGCGGGATATTGCACGATATTTTAGTTGGGTACATAGCGTTGGTCGTTTGAACATAGCATCTAGGCTAAATCAGCAGCGTTCAGAAGAGTTGCCGCCTTTAAATATTTGCTTACAAGTTAATATTGATAATGAAGAGACGAAGTCGGGTTTCTCGTTAGATGAATTACAGAATGTGATTGAGCCTATATTGGCGTTAAAGAAGTTAAGGCTGCGTGGTCTAATGGCGATTCCTAAAACAGGCAAGTCGGTGGGTGAGCAGCGAAATGCATTTAAAAGACTGGCTGATGCGAAAAGCGAGATTAGCCAACGTTTTAGTTTAAGTTTGGATACCTTGTCGATGGGGATGAGTGGTGACTTGGAGGTGGCCATTACTGAAGGCTCGACGATGGTTAGAATTGGCACAGCAATTTTTGGTGCTAGGGTAAAAAATACGGTTTAATAAGATATACATTTTTAATGAAGTGAGATTATGAATACACAGCAGATTGGGTTTATTGGTGGTGGGAATATGGCAAGCAGTTTGATTGGTGGGCTTGTGAGCAATGGTTATCCTGCGGACAAGATTACAGTGTCGGATTTAGATGCAAAAAAATTAGCTTATTTGAGCGAAACATTCGGGGTTAAACAGTCGCAGGACAGTAATGCGCTGGCATCGACCGTTGATATTTTAGTGTTAGCCGTTAAGCCGCAGCATATGCAGTCTGTCACTGAAGAGATTGGCAGAGCAGCTAACGAAAACAAGCCAGTTGTTGTTTCAATAGCGGCGGGCATTCGGGTAGAAGCACTTGATCGTTGGTTAGCTGGTGATTTGCCTATCGTACGTTGTATGCCAAATACCCCCGCCTTGGTTAAAACAGGGGCGACGGGACTTTACGCAAATACACGAGTCAGTGAGGTTCAAAAAGATCAGGTTGAATCGTTATTGCGCGCAGTGGGCGTAACGGTTTGGGTTGATGATGAGGGTGACCTTGACGCAGTAACTGCGCTATCTGGTAGCGGTCCGGCGTATTTTTTTATGGTGATGGAAGCGCTTGAAGAGGCGGCCATTGAAGCGGGGCTGGATCAAAAAACAGCGCAACTATTAACGCAAGAAACAGCATTAGGTGCCGCAAAAATGGCGCTGGAATCTAGTGAATCCGCAGGGGTTTTACGCCAGCGAGTAACATCTCAGGGTGGCACAACGGAGCGAGCATTGGGGGTGATGCAAGATCGTGGTTTAAGTGATATTTTGCGTGAAGCGGTATTAGCAGCAAAGGAAAGGTCTGTTGAACTGTCTGATGAATTGGGAGGTAGCTAATGCCAGCCGGATACCTTTCTAACCCAATAATGTTGATTATTAATTCACTTATTGGCGCATATGTATTTATACTGATTATTAGGGTGTTGCTGCAATATTCTGGAGCGGAGTCACGCAACCCGGTGTCCAGTTTTATTATTAAAGYAACGCARGYGCCGCTAACGGCGTTAAAGCCTATTTTYCCRACRKTTAAAAACATTAATTTRTCCGCGGTTGYTCTAATGCTTGYATTGCAAATGGGGCTTGGCTTATTAGTCATGGGCGGAAGTGCAAATATATGGATCGCGTTTGTTTGGAGCCTTACAGAGCTGGTCAGTAGCATTATTAATGTCTTTATTTACAGTATTTTTGCGACGGTTATTTTAAGTTGGATAAACCCAGGCGCACATAATCCTGTTATCGACCTGCTGCATAAAATTACTGAGCCTGTTTTAAAACCTTTTCAGCGAATGATTCCACCAATGGGCGGTATGGATTTAAGCCCGATGGCAGCACTGTTGGCGCTTCAGGTGTTTAAGATGTTGGCTCTGCCCCCGCTTTTTGCGCTTATGTAGCGAGACAATTAAAGGTGCTTGTTTTTGAGCAATAGTGTGACACTACCTGATTACTACCAATGGGATGGCGAAAAGCTAATCTTTAACGTGTTTTTGCAACCGCGTGCAAGTAGAAATACCTTGGTGGGTTTGCACGATAATGCAATCAAAATTGCACTAACAGCACCGCCGATTGATGGTGAGGCGAACAAGCAACTTATTCGGTTCTTATCTAAGCTATTTCGGGTAAAGACATCGGCCATCAGTATCGTCAGCGGTGAGCACAGTCGCCATAAACGTGTCAGCGTGTGCGAGCCGTCACAATTCCCGAAAGATTTTTTTAAATAATCGTCTATAATTTGAAAATATTTATGAAAAGATGTTTTCAATAACAGGCGGTTAATGAAATGAATCTTGATACGCAACTACATAATTACGATGTGTGGAAACAATCAATGGCGAAGTCGATGCATGATTATCAAGCATGGCTTGATACCGTAGGCTTGAGCGAAACTGAAACAGAGTTGATGCTGATTAAGAACTTGCGTTTGATTGAGAAGGACAATATCACCATCGCCTTTGCGGCTGAATTTTCACGCGGCAAAACAGAATTAATTAACGCCTTGTTTTTTTCATCAGCGGGGATCCGTCTGTTGCCTTCAAGCCCCGGGCGGACAACGRTGTGCCCAACCGAATTGTTTTATGATCCAAAGCAAAAGCCTTATCTCCGGTTGCTGGATATTGAAACGCGTTTAAGTGATAAATCCATTGATGATTTTAAGAAGGACGCGAAGCAATGGACACATATGGAGTTGGATTGTGATTCCCCTGAGCMTATGCAAGATACGTTTTTGGAATTATTGAAAACAAAGAAAGTATCTGCTAGCCATGCTACGCAACTTGGATTGCCGCCAAGTGGTGATGAAGAGGAGGTTGATGTTCCTTTTTGGCGTCATGCGCAGATTAGTTTCCCGCACCCATTATTAGAAAAGGGCTTAACGGTGCTTGATACGCCGGGGTTAAATGCCTTGGGTAGTGAGCCTGAGTTGACGCTTAATATGTTGCCAAATGCACAGGCGATGATTTTTGTTTTGGCGGCAGATACCGGCGTAACGCAAAGCGATATGACGATGTGGGAACAGCATATACAAGCGTATAGAAGCAATCACCCGCATGGTTTAGCGGTAGTGCTTAATAAAATTGATACATTGCATGACGAACTGATGAGCGACGATGAGTTTGACCAGTCGATTCATAAGCAGGTAATGGAAACTGCGCGTTTATTGTCGTTGGATGAACAAGTTATTTTTCCGTTGTCGGCAAAGAAAGGTTTAATTGCAAAAATTAAGAAAAACGAAAAAGATTTATCGGACAGCCGTTTATCGAGTTTGGAAAACTTTCTTTCTGACCGCATTTTAAGTTCACAAAAAGAAATTCTTCAACACAAGGTTGTTGATGATGTTGTGGAAAATATGGAGCAAGTAAATCAAACGATGCAAAGCCGCTTAAAAAATGTGGCGGGACATACTGAGGAATTACGCGGCATCTCCTCTAAAAGCGAAGAAGCAACGGCCGAACTGCTGATAGAAACACGTAAGGAGCAGACGCTCTACAATAAAAATGTGGTGGATTTAAAAACTAGCCGACATATTTTCTATACGCAAATAGGCGATTTGTTAGAAGTGGTTAACCCTGCACGCGTTGTTAGCCTTGTTCAAGAAGGGCGAGAGCAGATGGTTAAAAGTTGGACTAGCGTTGGTATTCGACATGGCATGCAAGATACGTTTGATGGGCTAAATTCGCTATTGAATGAAACGCTGAGCACGACGCACGCGAGTGTTAAGTTGTTGAATACTATATATAAACGCTTTAAGGATGAGCACGGTATTGATGTGGAGCAACCCAAAGGGTTTAATATTCATATTTATCAGCGTCAATTAGATCAGCTACTTAAAGATGGCTTAGTGTTTAGTACGAGTTCTTCGACAGCCTTTACCGAGCAAAACACCTTGGCGAAGCGATTTGCTGACTCGGTAGGCGGTAAGGCCATTTCCATTTTTAAACAGGCTGAAGAGGATGTTAAAAAATGGAAATCTACGGCGCTGTCTTCTTTAATGAGCGAAGTGAATGAGCAGAAAAAATTCATGGAAAGTAAGTTAGAGAGCTTAAGGGATGTGTCAGCGAGTAAAGATGAGCTGGATAAGAAAATAGCTCAAAATAAAGAATTAGAAGAAGAGATTAATCAACAGCTGTCTGAGCTGCAAGCGATTACAAGGGCTATTCAGTCACCTGAAACGGGCGAACAAGAAGCGTTAGCGGTTTAATTCGCGGCTATTTAACGGCGTTAGCTTTAAATACTAAATCCCAAACGCCATGGCCTAACTTAAGCCCACGGTTCTCAAATTTTGTTAGTGGGCGGTGTTCCGGGCGTGCTGCATAGTTAGCGCTAGATGTGTTAACGAACCCTGCGTGTGCGTTTAAGGTATCGAGTATATGCTCTGCGTAATTTTCCCAATCCGTTGCGGCATGAAACGTTCCGCCGACTTTCAGTTTACTGCGAATTAAATCTAGAAAGTCCGTTTGTACTATACGCCGCTTGTGATGCCTTTTTTTATGCCACGGGTCTGGAAAGAACAGTTGGATACAATCGAGGCTGTGGCTGGGAATTGCGTTTTGTAATACATCAATGGCATCGGTGTCAAAAACGCGAACGTTACTTAATTCCTTTTCAATGACTCTTCTGAGTAAGTGCCCAACACCTGGGCGGTGAACTTCAATACCAATAAAATTTTTGTTTGGCTCGGCATCAGCCATGTCGATTAAACTGTCGCCGTTACCAAAACCAATTTCTAATGTAACGGGGTTTTCGTTAGCAAAAATTTCGCTGGGCACTATTTCGATTTGTGGGTCCAGTCCAAAAACAGGCCAGCCAGTGTCAATGGCGCTTTTTTGTCCAGGCGTTAGCCGGCCTTCGCGTTTAACAAAGCTACGAATGCGTCGTAAGAAGGGTGCGTTATTTTGTTCAGTCACGTTGGGGCGTTGTTAAATAAGGCCGTCCAGCGGAGAAGAAGCAGAAGCATAACGGCGGCGTGGCATGCGGCCTGCTAAGTACGCTTCGCGTCCTGCTTGTACCGCTTTTTTCATAGACGAGGCCATAAGAACAGGATTGTTAGCGTGAGCAATGGCGGTGTTCATTAAAATGCCATCGCAGCCTAACTCCATACCAATGGCTGCATCGGATGCTGTGCCAACGCCCGCGTCAACGATGATGGGAACATTGGCATTTTCTATAATCGTTCGTATGTTGTACGGGTTACAAATACCCAAACCGGAGCCGATAGGCGCGGCTAGTGGCATTACTGCGACACAGCCCATT
>JAESRY010000143.1 GCA_016764415.1 Cycloclasticus sp.
GACAAAGTAATTATTGATAATGCATATTTCAAAGAAGAAATTGTTGCGGTTAGAAAGAGCACATCTGCAGCTATTCCATTATCTAAACTGTTTGCTGACTATGGTATTGGTGTTGAGCTAGATACCTTGTCAGACTTTTATTTATTGGGCGCTATGGGTGGCCGATTCCGTGCGAATGTTAATCATTTTCCTACCGTTGAATTAGCAGTTCAGGGATTGCAAGAAGGCGTTGTTAAATCTGTTGTTGCACCAAGAAGTCAAATTGAAGGCTATTTAAAAGAAGCGTCTAATGAATATGTATTCACAAAAGTTGTTATGCCAGCATCCTATCAATCTACTTGGGTAGTGGGTATGGCAGTAAAAGAAGGCAGAGAAAAACTGGTATTAAAACTGGCAAATGCATTGAATCAGATTAAAGAATCTGGTGAATTTGCTAGATTATTAAAAAAATATCACATAAGTAACGCAGCAGAATAACAGTTAATATCATTTATAAATTCCTTGTTTAGGAGCTATCCATGCAACAAATAGTTTTTGTTACACTAATTTTATTCTCTTTATTGGCAAATGCATCTTCTTTTGAAGGAGATAAAAAAGTCTACCTAGTCAGTTCGGCACAAGAGCTAACACAAATTGGTGATATAACGTTTACCAGTGCAAAAGGTAAAGTTAATTATGAGTTTACATTGTTGGATACTCCATTTGAAAATCAGTTTCTATCGATGCGTCCTTTTCAGTGCTTAATGGGGAAAAAACAGGTGATGTGTTATGTGCCGTATCCTTATGAAGCGGATAAGTCGGTTGACGAAAATAACTTATCGCTGTTATCTAATGACTTGCTGTTCTTACATAAAAACCCGTCTGAATACGGCATCAATATGTGGAATGGTATCTACTATAAATTGAATAAAGTTGGCGATACAATTGAAGGTAAAGTATTTGAAGTGGATATGAATGAAATTGCTTCACCACCTGATGATACAAATATGCCCTTTGATGATGATCAAATATTTGATGCGGACGTCACAAATTATGTTTACCCTAAAATTCTAATCAAATAATAATGAAATTTTTAGTGTCAGCTCTGTTAAGTCTATTTGTTTCGTTCTCAACTTTCGCGAATGATATTCCTGATGACCCATTAGCTTCTGTGCAATGGGATGATATGTATGGTGCTTTTTTAAAAGGTTACCCCGCTGTATTTGATAATAGGGTAAAAGTTATTGGGCCTGATTTTGCTGAAGACCCAATGAATGTGCCGATTACCGTTGATGCCAGTGCGTTGAGTGGCGTTAAACGTATTGTTATATTTGCAGACTTTAACCCTATCCCATTAATCGCGCGCTATTACCCCATTAATGCTAAGCCTAGCTTATCGTTTCGCTTTAAGATACAGCAGGCTTCCCCAGTACGTGCTGCGGTTCTAACTGAAGATAACGTTTGGCATGTAGGTGGTATGTGGGTTAACTCTGCAGGTGGCGGTTGTACGGTAGCCAGCACAGGTCGCTTGCTAGGGGATTGGTCAGATTTTCTTGGGGATGTTTACGGTAAACGCTGGGAGAAAGATGACTCAACAAGGTTACGTTTTAAAATTCATCACCCGATGGATACTGGTTTAGTGGATGGGATACCTGAATTCTTTATACAACACCTAAGTTTCAAAAATACCGATGGGGATGTGCTAGGACTCGTTGAACTGTATGAGCCCATCAATGAAAACCCTGTGTTGAGTTTCGATTTTAATAAAGATAAATCGGGAACTGATATATATATGACGGGTGTTGATAATAATGGCAATGAATTTGAAGCGGAGTTTGTGCAGTGATGTTACAAAGAATATTAATACTACTTACTTTGCTATTCGTATCAACCGTAACCGTAGCGGCCAATTTTGATTATCAACTGAAGCCTTTAAAGATTGCTGAGAATGTTTATGCGTTCATCGGTGCTACCGAAGATTTCTCGTTTGAAAACGGCGGAAATATTGTTAATACAGGCTTTATTGTGACATCTGCAGGGGTTGTCGTTATAGATTCTGGGCCTTCATTACGTTATGGGCAACAGATTCGCGCGGCCATTAAATCCGTTACCGATRAAAAAATCAATCGAGTCTATTTAACCCACCATCACCCTGATCATTTTTTAGGTAACCAAGCATTTGAAGGCGTACCTATTTATGCTTTGAAGGCAACAGCCACTAATATTAAGAATGAAGGTGCTGCTTTTGCAGATAATCTCTATGTAATGGTGGGTGATTGGATGCGCGGCACAGATGTGATGGATCCTAATGTTGTTGTTAAACCGGGTGTTGTTAAGGTGGGGAATCATCAATTAGAGATGTTATCTTTATCAGGTCATACAAGCGCAGATTTGGCTATTTTTGATCAGACTTCAGGTGTGTTATTTTCAGGGGATTTAATATTCCATAAACGTACTCTAACGACGCCGCATGCAGATATAAATAAATGGTTGGCTACGATACAAACGCTTAAATCTCTGCCTTYCAAAGCGCTTGTTCCTGGCCATGGTCCGATTAGTGACGACAAAAATGCGTTAATTGAAATGACTGAATATTTAAACTGGCTAGATAAAACGTTAAAAAAAGCGTCTGAGCAAGGTTTAGCAATGACGGATGTTATGGCTTTACAATTACCAGAGAAGTTCTCAAGTAATGCGCTATTAAAGCAGGAGTTTTCCAGATCGGTTATTCACTTATATTCTTCTTATGAAGCGGCAGTATTTAAACGAGTAAATTAAAAATAACAAAGGGTGAAATAATGCGCTGCCATACAAAACGCATATCTATTTTAAGTCTTCTTTTATTAACGATAGGTGGTTGTGTTGCTAGCCCTCAATTTTCTCATGATGCAGAAGCGTATCGTGGTTTGCCGTATCACGCAGTAACCACGCAAACTCCTCCGCAAGGCGTTAAGAAAGTTTCTGCGGCCAATTTAAAAAAGCTTATTGAAACGAATTTAGCGCCTGTATTAATTGATGTGTATGGTGCAATTTTTAGAGAAGAGTCTCTTGATTTTGATGGTGCGTGGTTAGTGAGTACGCCCAGAAAAAATATCCCGAACAGTGTTTGGTTGCCGAACGTTGGGAAGCAAACGCTCAAGCCTGTAGTTCAGCAATACTTTAGATCTCAACTGATGGAATTAACGAATAATGATGTGAATAAATCCATGGTTTTTTATTGTATCGAAGACTGTTGGATGGCATGGAATGCTGCAAAGCGGGCTCATGAATGGGGTTACAGTCATGTGATGTGGTTTCGTGAAGGTGTAGATGGCTGGACAGATAACGGCTGGCCAGTTGAGGCCAGTGAGCCTGTTAATTTGCCGGTTAATGAGTAGTTCTAGTTTTTTAAAGTCTAAGTAATAAAAAAGCAGCCAATCGGCTGCTTTTTAGTATGTTGTAGATGACGTTATTAGAAGCAGTCTCCTGGAATTCTAACCCAGCCTTCCATGAGCACCCTTGCACTACGGCTCATAATGGCTTTAGAAACGGCCCACTCACCATTTGTTTGGTTTGCTTGCGCACCTACACGCAAAGTCCCGGATGGATGCCCAAATCGAACGGCATCACGCTCACCACCACCAGCGGCAAGGTTAACCAATGTGCCCGGCACAGCCGCTGCAGCTCCAATAGCAACAGCCGCGGTACCCATCATCGCGTGGTGTAATTTACCCATGGATAAGGCGCGTACAGAGAGGTCGATATCACTTGCTGCAATCTGTTTTCCGCTTGATGATGTATAAGCTGCAGCCCCCGATACAAAAGCAACCTTAGGTGTGTGTTGGCGTTGAGCGGCTTCGGCAATGTCATCAATCAAGCCCATGCGAACCGCGCCGTAGGCTCGTATTGTTTCGAACATGGCTAGCGCCTTGTCATCATTGTTAATGGCTTCTTGTAGCTCTGTGCCGGTGTAGTTAATGTCTTCTGCATTAATGAAAATAGTGGGAATCCCTGAGCTTATCATCGTCGCTTTAAACGTGCCAACGCCCGGGACTTCAAGGTCATCAATAAGGTTGCCCGTTGGGAACATCGCTTCACCATCGGCAGACGGGTTTAAAAATTGCACTTCAACTTCGGCCGCAGGGAAGGTCACGCCATCTAACTCGAAGTCGCCGGTTTCTTGCACGTTGCCATTCGCCATCGGTACTTGGGCAATAATGGTTTTGCTGATGTTTTCTTGCCAAATACGGACAGTGGCAATGCCGTTCTCGGGAATGCGGCTTGGGTCTACAAGTCCATTGCTGATAGCAAACGAACCGACTGCAGCGGTTAAGTTTCCACAGTTACCACTCCAATCGACGAAGGCTTTATCAATAGCGACCTGTCCGAATAGATAGTTTACATCGTGATCTTCTTTGTCACTTTTAGACACAATCACTGTTTTGCTGGTGCTTGATGTTGCGCCACCCATGCCATCAGTTTGTTTCCCGAAAGGGTCTGGGCTGCCAATAACGCGCAGTAGCAATGCATCACGCGCTGCCCCGGGTGTTTGGGCAACTTTTGGCAAGTCAGTTAAGTTGAAGAAAACACCTTTGCTAGTGCCGCCACGCATGTAAGTAGCAGGGATTTTAATTTGAGGTACGTAAGCCATAATATGCTTCTTTAACTTGCTTTTGCGTCGAGGAAATCTTGCGCAAAACGTTGCAGAACACCGCCGGCTTCGTACACTAATACTTCATCTGCAGTATCTAAGCGGCATGTCACAGGTACTTCGACCTGTTCACCGTTAGTGCGGTTGATGGTAAGTGTTAACGGGGCTAAGGGCGTAATGTCACCTGCAACATCGAATGTTTCCGTGCCATCGATACTGTACGTTTTACGATTTTCACCGGCTTTAAATTGCAGCGGTAACACGCCCATGCCAACAAGATTAGTACGGTGAATGCGCTCAAAGCCTTCAGCAGCGATGGCTTCAACGCCAGCTAGGCGCACACCTTTTGCCGCCCAATCACGCGAAGAGCCCATACCATAATCATCTCCAGCGAGTACTACTAATGGTACATGTTCAGATTTGTAGTGCATGGCAGCATCATACGTAAACATCTCTTCTTTTAGAGGATTTTCTTGCTCATTGGCAGGGACCATGCTAATCTAACCCAGAAAGTGCAGTTGGACATTAGAACAGAGAGGTAACAGGTTGTGTTAGATTGAGTTTTAAAAAACGTAGGCACACTAAATTAGTTTGTCGAGGCTTTTTAGAACTCAAGATGACGCA
>JAESRY010000144.1 GCA_016764415.1 Cycloclasticus sp.
CAGAAAAGAAAGCGAAACCAGAGGCTAAAAAGGCGGCTAAGACAAAAGCTGCAGCACCACCAGAAACCACAGTTCGTGTTGATACTAAACGTCTTGACGATATTATGAACATGGTGGGCGAGCTCGTGTTGGTGAGGAACCGGTTATCCAAGTTGCGCTCAGGTCGTGAAGACGACGAGATGACGAAGGCGATTGCTAATTTAGATATTGTTACCGCTGACTTGCAGGTAGCGGTGATGAAAACACGTATGCAACCCATTAAGAAAGTGTTTGGACGCTTCCCACGTGTTGTTCGCGATTTGGCTAGAAGCTTAGATAAAAAAATCCGTTTAGAATTGGTCGGTGAAGAGACCGATTTAGATAAAAATTTAGTTGAAGCGCTCTCAGATCCACTAGTGCATTTGGTTAGAAATTCTGTTGATCATGGTATTGAGATACCGGCTGATCGAATAGCCGCTGGAAAACCTGAAGAAGGCGTTATTATTCTTAGTGCTTTTCAAGAAGGCGATCATATATTGCTGACCATTGAGGATGATGGCAAAGGTATGGATACGGACGTGCTAAGAGAAAGCGCTGTTACCAAAGGCATGATGGATCAAGAAGCTGCATCTAGATTGACGGACATTGAGTGTTATAACTTAATTTTTGCAGCGGGATTTTCTACTAAAACTGAAATATCAGACGTGTCTGGTCGAGGTGTTGGTATGGACGTTGTTAAAACGCGTATTATCGGTATGAATGGCGCCGTTCACGTTGAGTCTGAGTGGGGTAAAGGCAGTAAAGTTGTTATTAAATTACCGCTAACACTGGCGATTATGTCAACGCTAATGGTCAAGCTTTCTGAGCAAGCATTTGCTTTACCTCTGTCCAGTGTTGTGGAAATTATCGATTTAGATCTATCTAATACGAATGAAATTAACGGTCAATTAGTGGTGCTTGTTCGCGGTCAAGCTATGCCGCTTTACTATTTGAATGAATGGTTAACGCCAGATCGTGCTGAAGATGATGACGCTAAGCGGAGTCAACACGTGGTTGTCGTCAGTGCGGGACACCAACACGTCGGATTTGTTGTAGACCAGTTACTGGGGCAAGAAGAGGTTGTTATTAAACCGTTTGGCGCGTTGGTTAATCAGGTGGATGGATTAGCGGGAGCGACTATAACGGGTGATGGCAGTATAGCTATTATTCTTGATATTCCTAGCTTGTTGAACCGTTACGCGTAAACGCATGAAAGTTTGGCAATAGACGTGGTTCAGCGTGCCTCAGATAAACAACCAGTTATATTTTCGTTAATAATGTACGCCTAAAGTAGGGAGAGGATAGTTTGGATATTTTAACCATATTAGGTGTCAYTATTGGCTTTGGTGCCATCTTAGGTGGCAATGTTATGGAGGGCGGGCATCTAGAAGCACTGATGAACGGCCCTGCTGCATTAATAGTTCTTGGTGGTACCTTGGGTGCCGCTTTACTGCAATCTTCAGCGAAAACTTTTTTTGGTGCAATTAAACTACTAGGTTGGACTGTTTTTCCGCCGAATCTGAATTTAAAAAACAACATTGAAAAAATCATCGAATGGAGTGAAATAGCACGTAGAGAAGGCTTGTTAGGCCTTGAAGCGGTTGTTGAAGATGAGGAAGATGACTTCGCAAAAAAAGGCCTTCAATTACTTGTTGACGGTGGTGAGCCAGAAGTTATACGCGATATTTTAATGCTTGAACTCGAGGTTTTGGAGGCTAAACAACTGCAAAGCGCAAAAGTATATGAATCGATGGGAGGCTATTCACCAACAATAGGTATTATTGGTGCTGTCATGGGGCTTATCCACGTGATGCAGAATTTATCTGACCCTAGTAAATTGGGCGCTGGCATTGCGACTGCCTTTGTAGCCACTATTTACGGCGTCGGTTTAGCCAATCTGTTTTTCATACCGGTTGCGACAAAATTAAAATCCCAAATTTTGGCTTATTCTCAATCACGAGAAATGATGATAGAAGGACTAGCCGCTATTGCAGAAGGTGAGAACCCACGCAATGTAGAAATTAAGCTCCAAGGCTATTTATAAAAGTATGGCCAGACGTAAGAAAAGAGTAGAAGAGCATGAGAATCACGAGCGCTGGCTAGTCTCATACGCCGATTTCATCACGCTGTTATTTGCTTTTTTTGTGGTCATGTATTCTGTTTCATCGGTTAATGAAGGTAAATACCGTGTTTTATCAAGCACCCTAGACGGCGCATTTAGGGGGCAACCTAGGACGATGAACCCGATAGAAATTGGCGATATACTGCAAAACAAAGAGTTGATTGAACGGCTGATGAAGATGGAAAATGGTGGAGATAAGATTATTCCTGATTTGTTCTCGGACGGTAAACCTACGCAAACTGCAGAAATCGTACAAGATGGTATTGAAGGTGATCTGAAAGTCAGCGAACAAAAAGCGTTAGAACAACTGGGTGAGAAACTTGAAGTAGCACTCTCACCGTTAATTGATAGAGACTTGGTTTCAGTTGAACAAAATGACCTTTGGGTCGAAGTTGAATTGAATAGTAATATGTTGTTTGGTAGTGGTAACGCCACACTCTCTGAAGAAGCTTTACGCGTGTTGTGGAAAGTAGCTAAACCCATTAGGAAACTAAATAACGCTGTGCAAGTTGAAGGGTTTACCGATAATATCCCAATCAGTTCGTTTGAGTACCCCTCAAATTGGGAGTTATCAGCATCGCGCGCGGCTAGTGTGGTGCATTTGTTTACTAAATATGGCATTAACCCGAATCGTTTGGCCGCGGTAGGCTATGGGAAGGAACATCCAATAGAAGACAATGAAACACCGGAAGGGCGCGAAAGAAATCGACGTGTGGTCATTGTTATTCAGTCAAATGCTATTTCCCGATTTACAGAAAAAAGGAAAACGGCCGATAATAATACTAAGAGACAAGCCGTGGTAGAAGAGACCGTTATTGAACTTCAAGATGCGATAGAATCTCCGAGTAATGAGAGTGGTTTTGTTGAAGAAACGAAAGAAGAAAAAATAGAAAAGCTTGAGAAAGCTACAAGTAGTCGATTTAATAAATTTTTAAACTAATGAAAACGTGGACAGTATCAAATCAAAAAGGCGGTGTTGGTAAAACAACCACGGTTGTTACGCTTGCAGGGTTATTATCCATACAGGGTAAGCGTGTGCTTTGTATTGACTTGGATCCACAGGGTTCGTTAACCAGCTATTTTCGCTTGGACCCCGATACGATTGAGAAAAGCGCTTACAACTTGTTTAAAGATAGCTCTGAGAAAATAGCGCTCGACCCGCGTAAATATATCAGCAACACGTCTTTTGACGGCTTAGATTTATTACCAGCATCAGTAGCGTTAGCGACGTTAGATCGCCAAGCGAGCCAATTCAAAGGACTCGGCCTTGTTATTAGTAGTACATTAAAAAAACTGAAGGACTCCTATGATGTGGTGTTGATTGATAGCCCGCCAATGTTAGGCGTGTTGATGATTAATGCTCTCGCAGCTTGTGACCATTTAATTATTCCCGTTCAAACGGAGTTTTTGGCTTTGAAGGGTTTGGAGCGGATGATGAAGACAATGACAATGCTTCAAAAAACACGGCAGCACGGGCTGAAATATACGATTATTCCAACCATGTTTGATAAAAGGACAAGAGCGTCAGTGAGCAGTTTGAACTCGTTGAGAAATCGATATAAAGGTCATTTGTGGACAGGTTATATTTCAGTGGATACGCAATTAAGAGAGGCCAGTAGAGTTGGTATTCCTGCACCAATAATGGCTCCAAATTCTAGGGCGGTTCTTGCGTATGGAAGATTACTGCAATTATTGCAAGGTGAAACGTCAAAACTAACATTGGTATCTAATGATGGGCGATAACACAAAGGGTGCACTTTTAGATCAAAATGCTGCGATGGACAGTTATTTTGATGGCTTATTATCAACGTTAGATGAAACTGTTGAGCCTGAACAACTTTCTGCGTCTAACGTAAAACTTCTGAAATTCAAACAACCAACACAAGGCGATAATAAGCTTCATAAGCAACGTGTTGAAGCWSAAAGGCTCGAAGCAGAACAAGTCGAAGCTCAAAGGCTCGAAGCAGAACAAGTCGARGCTCAAAAAGATCATACCCCCACCGATCCGAATACGCCGTTATGGGCAGCTCAAGAATTTAGTGCATTGGTGGGAGTTGTAAATAATGTCAAGGTCACGTTCCCTGCAGAGATGATTAGTGGTGAGTTGGAGTTTAGTGATGACCTTAAAAAGGCGGATGCTCACCCAGCTTGGGTGTTAGGTTTGAAAATGATGGGCAAAGAATTTATCGCTGTTATTGATGTAGGGCACTTGCTATTGGGAATGCCTGTCCGCGATACAGATGTTAAACCGTATAAAAAAATTATTCTTTTGGAGAATAGTCGCTGGGGAATTGCTCTTGACTCTGTTTCACCAGAGATACAAATAAATTCAAAAAAAGTTAAATGGCGTGAGCAATCAACAGTTAAACAATGGTTAAGCGGTGTTGAGTCAACTGAGCAATTGGTGATTGTTGACCCTACCAAAATGTTTATTAAAGATGCGTAGAGTAATTTAGTCTACTCTTCGCATAAAGAGAGAAAAAGAATGAGTGAAAAAAATGAGAACCTTGAAGACATTGTAGAACCTGTTACGCAATGGCTAACCTTTATGCTAGGGGATGAAATTTATGCAGTAAAAGTTGTGCAAGTTCAGGAAGTACTTCGATATACGCCGATAGCACAAGTACCAGGTGCTACGCATGAGGTGTTAGGCATTATCAATTTACGAGGTAATGTTGTTACCGTTATCGACTTGCGCAAGAAATTTAACATGTCCCCAGTAGAAACTARTGATTTGACTCGTATTATGATGATGGACATACAAGGGCACATTATCGGTGTTTTGGTTGATAAGGTAACTGAAGTGCTTGATATAAAAGATTGCGATGTGGAATCGGCACCTGATGTGAGTAGTTCAGGTCAATCTATATTTATACAAGGAATTGTTAACTTGGAAAAACAGTTACATATTTTAGTCAATTTAGATCGATTGTTGACTGCAGAGGATTTAAAGGCGTTAGCTAAGTAAAAATTTTGAACTTCCAATGGAGGTGATGGTTATGGTGGGAATTAATAAAGTGACACCAACTAGGGTTATTCGGCCAGTTAAGCCAAGTAGTAAACAGCG
>JAESRY010000062.1 GCA_016764415.1 Cycloclasticus sp.
AAATCACCCGAATGAAACCACCCCCCACTAAACGCTTCCTCTGATGCAGTTGGGTTTTTAAGGTAACCTTTCATCACATTATTACCGCGCATAAACACTTCGCCCATACTCAACCCATCTTTGGGCATAGGTTCCAGCGTTTTCGGGTCTGCCACCATTAAATCTTCAAGCATCGCACTACGCACACCTTGCCGTGCTCTTAGTACTGCTTTCTCATTGGCTGGCAATTCATCCCACTCATCGTGCCAAGCGCATACGGTACATGGCCCATACGTTTCTGTTAGCCCGTAAACATGGGTTACGTCAAAGCCCATCTCTTCCATATTTTGAATAACCGCAGCAGGTGGCGCCGCTCCCGCCGTCATCACTTTCACTTGATGCTCAATGCCATCTTTGTGCTTTTGAGGTGTATTAATAAGCATCGTTAACACCGTTGGCGCACCACAAAAATGATCGACCTTTTCTGATTTTATTAATTTAAAAACCGTTTTCGGTAAGACAGTTCTTAAACACACATTCGTGCCTGCCGACGCCGCCAAACTCCATGGAAAACACCAGCCGTTGCAATGAAACATCGGTAACGTCCATAGATAAACTGGGTGATTACCCATATCCCAAGTAATAACATTACTGATGGCATTTAAATATGCGCCCCGATGATGGTACACCACGCCTTTCGGATTTCCCGTCGTGCCGGATGTGTAGTTTAGAGTAATAGATTCCCACTCATCCTCTGGCAATGTCCATTCGAACGTTTCGTCACCCGTTGCAATTAAGGCCTCGTAATTAATATCCGCAATAGGGTTATTTCCGCTGTACGTGTCATCTTCAACATCAATCACAAAGGGAGACACCTCCGCATCATGCAATGCAGCTTGCATCGTTGAAGCGAATTCGCTGTCTATGAATACTGCTTTACTTTCCGCATGATCAAGCTGGAAAGCAACGGAAGGCGCATCAAGGCGTGTGTTAATGGCGTGCAGTACAGCCCCCAGCATGGGTACTGCGAAATGCAATTCAAACATCGCTGGAATATTTGGCAACATAACTGACACCGTGTCGCCCTTGCCAATGCCTCTCGCTGAAAGCGCCGACGCAACTTTCATACAACGTTGGTACGTTTCAGCCCAGGTGGTTTTTTGTTCACCGTGAATACACGCTATTTTATTGGGGTATACATCTGCCGTTCTTTTCAGAAAAGTAAGCGGTGAAAGAGAGACATAGTTCGCTGGGTTTTTATCCAGCGAGAATTCAAAAAGATTCATAGGAGCCAACCTGATTATTGATATTTTCTAGAATATTAACACGCCAATTGATTTCGCAGGACATAAAAAAGCCCGCACAAAAGCGGGCTTCTATTAGACCACTGAAAACTACAAAATAATGTCTTCAACTGGGTTCATCACACAACCCGATCCTGCCATTATCGCAGGCGCTAACCCATGAACACGGGGCAGTAGTTTGGTGGCAAAAAACTTGGCTGTTGCCATCTTGCCTTTATAAAACGCACCGTCTTGGGTTGCAGCCACTTTAGATGCCCGCAACSAATAATAGCCTACGGTCACTAAACCAAACATCTGTAAATAATCAACTGCACCCGCAGCTGAGTCATTCGGATTTGACTCTTTGGACGCAATCAACCAATCGGTTGTTTCTTCCAAGGAAGCCAATGCAGCCGTTAGTGGTGTGGTAAGAAATGCCAACCCATCATCCGATGACTGAAGCTCAGCTTTAACATCCGCAAAGAAGTCTTTCGGTAACTGCCCGCCTTCCATTGATAATTTTCGGCCAATCAAATCCATCGCTTGGATACCGTTTGTACCTTCATAAATACAGAAAATTTTGCTGTCTCGCAGATTCTGCTCCATACCGTTTTCTTTTATGTACCCGTGCCCGCCATAAACCTGCACACCCAGGCCCGTCACTTCAACACCCACGTCTGTAATAAATGCTTTGCAAATAGGGGTCATTAAATCAACGCGAGCTTTAGACGCCGCACGTACAGAATCGTCATTGTGGTTTTCAGAAATATCAACATGTTTAGCCGTATCATAAGCCATCATTCTGCAACCCTCAGTCAGCGCTTTCATGGTCAGTAGCATACGACGCACATCGGGGTGCACAATAATCGTATCACTATCGAAAGATGATTCTGCTTTGCGTGTTAAAGGCCTACCTTGCTTACGTTCCTTTGAATAAGTAATCGCGTTTTGTGTCGCACGTTCAGCAACACCTAAGCCTTGTAAACCCACCATCAAACGCGCGGCATTCATCATCACAAACATGTTCTGAATACCTTTATTTAACTCACCCACAAGATAACCTTTCGCATCATTGAAATTCAATACACATGTACACGAACCGTGAATACCCATTTTCTCTTCAATGCTTGGACAAACGATGGGGTTTCGCTCACCCAGTGAACCGTCGTCATTAATTAGAAATTTAGGTGCAATAAACATACTAATACCGCGAATACCTTCCGGCGCGCCAGGCGTTCTTGCCAGTACCAAATGTAAAATATTATCGGTTAAGTCGTGCTCACCTGCTGTTATGAAAATCTTGCTGCCTTCAATTAAATAACTGCCGTCATCTTGAGGCGTCGCTTTTGTTCTAACTTGCCCTAAATCACTACCCGCACCCGGCTCAGTCAAACACATCGTACCGCTCCAATCGCCTAAGCTTAGGTGACTCATGTACATATCTTTTTGTTCTTGTGTGCCATGCGCTTTTAACGCTTCATAAGCGCCATTACTTAACCCTGGATAAAGGGAAAACGCGGCATTAGCGCCAGACAACATATCCGTTACCGCTGTTGCCAGCGTGTAAGGCAAGCCTTGACCATCAAACTCTATGTCTTTATCAAGCCCTATCCAACCACTTTCAGCATAAGCCGCATACGCTTCTTTAAACCCTTTCGGCGTTGTTATATCGCCATTGTCTAATTGCGCGCCTTCTGCATCACCCGACTCATTCAGCACACCAATCGTATTATCAATTTGTTTAGCCGCCTCTTCGAGAACGCCAGACACAATATCGGATGTTGCATCTTCAAATTTCTCTATCTCGGTTAATGAATTAACGTTAATTACTTCATTAAGTACAAATTCCATATCCCGTGTCGGGGCTTTATAAGTGGCCATTACAATTCTTATTTCTTACGTTTATTTTGATAAAAAACTATAGCATATTCTAACCATTATTAGAAAATATTCTATGGGCACAAAAAAAGCCAGCAAATGCCGGCTTTTTTTGATACATAGTTATTTTAGCTTTTATGAAGCTTAAACACCCATAATGAACCACCTTGATTAAGCGTTTTGATACGTTTTGCAACGTCACCGCCCCATAGAGGAACAGCACCACCCCAACCAGAAGGAACAGCGATATATTGCTCGCCATCCATTTTCCAAGTAACTGGAATACCAACAATACCTGAACCTGTTTGGAATCTCCAAACCACTTCACCTGTTGTAGCATCTAACGCATTTAAGTAACCTTCAGGTGTTCCAAAGAATACCAAGTTACCGCCAGTTGCTAGCACACCACCCCATAAAGGCGCATAGTTTTTGTATTCCCAAACTTGCTTGCCTGTTTTAGGATCTATCGCTCTAAGTGCACCGATGTAATCATCATACAATGGCTTGATGGTGAAACCAGCACCTAAGTACGCAGCACCTTTTTTATAGGTAATCGCTTCGTTCCAAAGATCCATTCCCCATTCGTTTGCAGGAACGTAGAACAAATCAGTTTTAGGGCTATAAGCCATCGGCATCCAGTTTTTACCGCCTAAGAAAGAAGGAGCGGCAAATGTAGGCGTACCTTTTTTACCATCAGCCGAGTCAGCAGGGTTACCTGGACGAGCTGTTGCTGTTTCAATAGGACGACCTGTTTTCATATCTACACCAGTTGTCCATTCTTGCCTAGTAACAAATGGATTAGCTGAAATCAGTTTACCATTCGTACGATTGATAACATAGAAAAAACCATTTCTATCTGCTTTAGCACCCGCTTTAATCACTTTCCCATCTTTCTTAAGATCGAAAGAGATAAATTCATTCACACCATCATAATCCCAACCTTCGTTAGGCGTTGATTGGTAATGCCAAACCATCTTTCCTGTGTCAGGATTAATAGCAACTGTTGAAGCAGCATAAAGGTTATCGCCAGGGCGTAGATGAGAGTTCCAAGGAGCAGGGTTACCTGTGCCGAAGAATAACAAATCAACTTCATGGTCGTATGTACCACCTAACCAAGTCGCTGCACCACCCGTTTTCCACATATCGCCAGGCCATGTTGCACCACGAGTACCTGTGATGCCGTTTTCAATTTTCTCGCCACTTTTATATTTACCATTTTTTTGCTTAACCGCTGGGCCATATTTATAACCCATATGACCTTCAATCACTGGACGAATCCAATTAAGAGCGCCCGTTAATGCATCACGGGACTCAACACGGCCAACAACACCGAACTCACCACCTGAAACACCTGTGATGATTTGACCTTTAACGATAATCGGAGCTGCTGTTAGTGAATAACCTGCTTTGTAATCATCAACTTTAGCTTTCCAAACAACTTTTCCAGTTTCTTGATTCAACGCAACGATTTTTGCATCAAGTGTACTAAAGATAACCAAGTCGCCATATAAAGCAGCGCCACGGTTAATCACGTCACAACAAGGAAGAATGCCATCAGGAAGACGGTGGTTGTATTCCCAAAGTTCTTGACCTGTTCTTGCGTCAACCGCAAATAAACGAGAGTATGAAGCGGTTACAAAAATTCGACCATTATAAATAACTGGTTGTGCTTCTTGACCACGCTGTTTTTCGCCACCGAATGAAAATGACCATGCTGGCACTAAATCTTTAATCGTATCTGCATTGATTTTATCCAGCGGGCTATAGCGCTGTGCTTGTAAACCAATACCATAAGACACAACGTTTTCTGTATTCTTAGCATCGTTCAGAATATCATCATCTGTTACACCAGCACTGGCTGCGCCTGCTGACAATACTGCACTTGCAAGACAGACTTTAATGACTGACTTTAATTTGCGTAGTTCCATTTAAAACTCCTCGTTTATTCTTTGAAATTTTTTAATCCAGC
>JAESRY010000145.1 GCA_016764415.1 Cycloclasticus sp.
AATAATTTGTTAATTATGATGCAAATAGTCGATGTTCAGATTGACGTGTCGTAGTAAGGTGGGGAAAATACAGTGTTTATATTTGCTTAAAGTATGCGGCGTGGGCTTTCTTTATAGCTCGGATGCCAGCGCAAATACTGATATAACCCGAGTTAGCGAGTCGGACAGGGTGTTATCAATTGTCTCAATGAGTTTTACAAACTACGTAGGTTTAAATAAATGGATAAGTTAATCATTCAAGGTGGCGGTCCACTGTCTGGTGAAATTCGTATTTCTGGTGCTAAAAATGCAGCGTTGCCGATTTTGGCTGCTGCGTTGTTAGCTGAAAACCCAGTGGTTATCGGTAATGTACCGCACCTCCATGATATTACGACGACAATGAGTCTTTTGGGGCAAATGGGTGTTCAGCTCTCTGTCGATGAAAAAATGCGTGTAGAAGTAGATACATCAACGATAACTAATTATAGAGCGCCTTATGAATTGGTGAAAACCATGCGCGCCTCAATTATTGTGTTGGGGCCATTGCTTTCTCGCTTTGGTGAAGCAGAAGTATCCTTGCCGGGCGGTTGTGCAATTGGTTCTCGCCCTGTCAATATCCATTTGAAAGGTTTAGAGGCTATGGGTGCCAAAATCAGGGTTGAAAATGGCTATATTCACGCAACGTGTGATCGCTTGAAAGGTACACGAATTGTGTTGGATATGGTGACTGTTACCGGTACAGAAAACTTAATGATGGCCGCTACGTTGGCAGAAGGAACAACGGTGTTGGAAAATGCTGCGCGTGAACCGGAAGTGACCGATTTGGCGAATTTCTTAAACGAGTTAGGCGCAAAGATAACGGGTATCGGTACGGATACGCTCACTATAGAAGGGGTTGATAGTTTAGCGACGAAAAACCTTGTGTACGATATTTTGCCAGACAGAATTGAAGCCGGCACGTACTTGGTAGCAGCCGCGGTTACTGGTGGCAAAATTAAGATTAAAGACGTCGCGCCCAATACCTTGGATATGGTGTTGTCGAAATTAGAAGAAGCGGGTGCTGTGATAACCGTTGGCGATGATTGGATAGAGCTAGATATGCACGAGAAACGCGCCAAAGCGGTATCGTTCAGAACTGCGCCGTACCCTGGTTTTCCAACAGATATGCAGGCCCAGTTTATGGTGCTAAATGTGTTGGCTAAAGGTACGTCTGTTATCACGGAAACAATTTTTGAGAACCGTTTTATGCACGTTCACGAGTTACAACGCTTGGGTGCGAACATAAAACTGGAAGGTAATACCGCCATTTGTGAAGGTAAAGAATCACTTGAAGGGGCGACTGTGATGGCGACAGACTTAAGGGCATCAGCGAGCTTGGTCATAGCCGGCTTAGTGTCTAAAGGTGAAACCATCATCGAACGTATTTACCACATTGATCGCGGTTATGAATGTATCGAAGAAAAAACTGCGTTGTTAGGCGGAAAAATTCGCCGAGTACCGAATTAAAATACTATGTTAACCATTGCTATCTCTAAAGGGCGAATTCTAAAAGACACGTTGCCGTTACTGGCTGAGGCTGGCATTGTGCCGTCTGAAGATTTATCTAAAACACGTAAATTGATTGTGCCCAGTGTYTGCGGCAASGTTAATTTAGTCATTATTCGCGCAACAGATGTTCCAACGTTTGTTGAGTATGGTGCGGCTGATGTAGGCATTACAGGCAAAGACACCTTGGTAGAGCACCACAGTGACAATCTTTATGAGCCTTTGGACTTGAATATTGCGAAGTGCCGCCTAATGACTGCGATTGTGACAGGCAAAGACTTACCARCCGGCAAAATTCGTGTGGCCTCTAAATACGTTTYGTTGAYCGAGCAATACTTTGCTAAAAAAGGCCAGCAGGTTGAAATAATCAAATTATACGGCTCTATGGAGTTGGCGCCGATTGTCGGTTTAGCCGACTGTATTGTTGACTTGGTTGATACGGGCAATACATTGAAAGCCAATGGCATGGAGCCTCTTGATTTAATTATGGACATTAGCTCCAGACTGGTCGTTAATAAAGCGTCGATGAAAATGAAACACAAGCAAATTAAATCGTTGATAGACAAGTTAGATGTTGCGGTTGAAGCTAGGCGTTAAGGTATGAACATAACGACTTTAAACGCATCGGCTGATGATTTTAATCAGGCGCTTGATGAGTTACTTCAATGGGATGAAAGCACGGATGCATCAATAGCGAACACAGTTTCAGATATTATTAAGAACGTACGCCAAAAAGGTGACGACGCGCTGTTTTCTTATACAGAAGAATTTGATCAATGGCCTATTTCAGCGGCTAGCTTATTTATTGAGCATGATGAACTTGAGAAGGCGTGGCGACAATTGCCTGCTGAGCAGTCAAAAGCCTTAACCACAGCGGCGGATAGAATTCGTGCTTATGCTGAACGACAAAAACTGGCTTCATGGGATTTTACCGATGAGCTGGGTAACGTCTTAGGTCAGAAAGTCACACCATTAGACCGCGTTGGTGTTTATGTGCCGGGCGGAAAAGCAGCCTATCCATCATCTGTTTTAATGAATGTCATACCAGCGAAAGTGGCTGGCGTTACAGAGATTGTTATGGTGACGCCTACGCCAAAAGGCGAATTGAATCAATTGGTCTTGGCTGCAGCATGGCTGGCGGGTGTTAATAAAGTGGCTCGAATCGGTGGGGCTCAAGCGGTCGCTGCGTTAGCGTACGGCACGAAAACGGTGCCGAGAGTTGATAAAATTGTGGGCCCAGGAAATATTTTTGTTGCCACTGCAAAAAAGATGGTGTTTGGTCAAGTCGGCATAGATATGATCGCGGGGCCATCTGAAATCTTGATTATTTGTGATGGCAAAACCGACCCAGATTGGATTGCGATGGACTTGTTTTCTCAAGCGGAACACGATGAAAATGCGCAGTCGATACTTATTTCAATGGATAAAGATTTCCTAGAAGCGGTGCGTAGCAGTATGGATAAGCTATTACCAACAATGAGTCGAGCTGAAGTGATTAAAGCCTCTTTAGAAAGCCGAGGCGCTTTAATTTATGCTGAAACAAAGGCGGCGGCAGTCGATATAGCAAATAAAATTGCACCGGAACATTTGGAATTATCAGTGGATAATGCAAAGGAGTGGATGGGTGAGATTAGACACGCGGGAGCTATTTTTATGGGCAGATATACGCCAGAAGCATTGGGCGACTATTGTGCGGGGCCTAACCACGTATTGCCTACTTCAAGTACCGCGCGGTTTTCATCACCCCTCGGTGTTTATGATTTCCAAAAACGCACAAGTATCATCGGTTGCAGTCAATCAGGCGCGTCGGTGTTATCCGACACGGCGTCTGTTTTGGCAAAAGGCGAGGCATTAACAGCGCACGCCCAATCGGCCGACTATCGCAAACTTACGTAGTTAATACAGTGTCAGAAACCATAAAAAATATGCAGGATTTAATTCGTCCAGAAATACAGCAAATGACGGCTTACCACGTTCCTGAAGCAACAGGGTTTGTTAAACTAGACGCGATGGAAAATCCATTTTCATGGCCTGATGAAATGAAAGCGCAATGGCTTGAATTATTATCTAAGGCGGAACCGAATCGTTACCCAGACCCATCAGCGAAAGAGCTGTTAAGAACCTACGGGAATGTTTTCAAATTGATGCTGAATTAGACGTTATTCTGGGCAATGGCTCGGATGAGTTGATTCAATTAATTCTAATGGCGATGAAACAAGGTTCTAGCGTATTGGCGCCTGCACCTAGTTTTGTTATGTACGAGCATATTGCGAAATCATTGGGTATGCCATTTAACGGTGTGCAGTTAAATGAGGACTTTAGTTTAGATATGTCTGCCATGATGGCCGCGATTGAAGAATATAATCCAGCGGTTATTTTTTTAGCGTATCCAAATAACCCAACGGCTAACCTTTTCAACGATGCGGATTTGCTGGCTATTATTAATGCTTCAAAGGGTGTTGTTGTGATTGATGAGGCTTATCAACCTTTTGCAGGTAAAACATTTTTACCCAGGGCTAAAGAGTTTGAACGGTTATTGGTGATGCGAACAGTTTCTAAATTGGGGCTAGCAGGGCTACGGCTTGGGTTTGTTGTGGGTCACGCGAGCCTAGTAGAGCAATTAGAGAAGATAAGGTTGCCATACAACATTAATGTTTTCACCCAAATGACAGCCAGTTTTGCGTTTAAACATATTGATGTTCTAAATGCTCAAGCGGTGTTGATTTGCGAACAGCGAGAAGTGTTGTTGGGTCAATTGTCAGCACTTAATGGTGTTCAGGTGTTCCCAAGTAAAGCGAACTTCATTTTGTTTTCATTGCTTGACGATTCTGCGCAACGTGTTTTTGATGAGTTAAAAGCAGTCGGTGTTTTAATAAAGAAAATGGCCGATGCGGAAGGGTTGCCTCCCAATACGTTACGCGTCACGGTAGGGTCAAAGGTAGAAAACGAGCTGTTTTTTTCTGAACTTAAAAATATATTGTTATAGAGAAATAGTTGGATGGTTTTAATATGATGAGACAAATTAATTATGTCTATATATGTTAGAATCCGCGACAATTTAAGGCGTCGGTAGATATTTGACGGGCTATATGAGAATTTTACGGAGATATAAATGAGTGAGCAGGTAGTAGATAAGCGTAGGCGATTATTTTTAACGGCCGCCGCTACTGCAGTAACAGGTGTTGGCGCCGCTTATGTGGCTGTGCCATTTTTAGCATCAATGAACCCTAGCGACCGAGCAAAGGCAGCAGGCGCACCCGTTGAAACGGATATAGCAAAATTAGAATCAGGCCAGTTAATTCGAGTCGAGTGGCGTGGAAAGCCGGTATGGATTCTTAAGCGCACCAAAGAAACACTGGCTCAACTGGAAGAAATGACTGACAAACTAAGAGATCCAGACTCAAACGAATCGGAGCAACCTGAATCTTGTAAGAACAGTCATCGGTCAATTAAACCTGAAGTATTTTTAGCAGTAGGTATTTGCACTCACTTAGGCTGTTCGCCAACCTATAGACCTGAGGTCGCACCTGAAGACTTAGGGCCTGATTGGAAAGGTGGTTTTTTCTGTCCGTGTCATGG
>JAESRY010000146.1 GCA_016764415.1 Cycloclasticus sp.
GTATGAAGCCGCAAGCTCATTAGCGAAAAGCATTGCTGAGCTTCACCCGCGAACCAACCAACACCTCTCCCTAAAAAATAATTGCCATCCAGTATTTAAGGCAAACGGGTGATTAATCGCTTGGTTTTTTCAGGCCCAACTGGAACAGCAAGCCCATCACTATTAGAGACGCGCCTAGAGCCAAGGTTAATGTTAACGACTCCCCAAGCCAAATAACCGATGACATAATTCCCATTAAAGGCACCATTAAGAAACCCAAAGAAACCGTAACCGCTGGTAGCATTTGCGTTACCCGCATAGATGCCCATTGTGCTATCGCCGTTGCCATTACGCCGTTGTATAACAAAATAACAACCAACTCCGTGCTCCAGCTCGTTGGCCGAGTATCTGAAAACCAAGCGAACGGAACCACAATACATAGCGCAACAAGAATCTGCCAAGGCGTTAATTCTAAAACACTGCCTTTCCATTGATGCTTTCGTACGTGCAAAATTGATAGCGCCCAAATAAGCGCGGCTACTAATAAAAGCACATTTCCTTTTACAACTGACGCGTCATTCCAATCAAAGCCAAAGGGGTTAAACAACACCATTAGCCCACACAAACCAACGCCCACACCCAGTAGTTTCATCCGTGAAATATGTTCGTTCAATAAAAAGTATGCACCGGGTGTAACCCACAATGGCGTTGTATAGGCCAACAATGCCGCCCTACCTGCATTAACTTCCATTAACCCTAAGTTAATTAACATGACAAACGCAGCGAATTGCATAACACCAACACCCAGTACAATGGGTATATCTTGCTTGTGTGGACGCTTGAATTTCCCCAAAAATAGAAGCAAACAACTAATCGCAAAAAAAGCAATCATCAATCGTCCCGCTGTAAACCAAAGCGGGTCTATCGAACGCAGGCCTATTTTCATTATTGGCCAATTCGAACCCCAAATAACCACCACCAATAACAACAGTCCCCATGCAGAAGATAGAGCTTTCATCACTTACCCTGAACTAATTAAAAAGCCAATATAGCATTTATGAAACGTGTTTTAATGCGGCTAAATACAAATAAAACACACCGTCATGGCAAGAGTCTCTATAGATTACCCAAGCAATACCCTGTTTAGCTGCATCCTACCCGTTCGTATTACCGACATCAATTACGGCCAGCATCTAGCGCACGATAAACTCATCTCAATGCTGCACGAAGCACGCGCTCAATTTTTCCTATACTTTGACATGCAAGAAGCCAATGTAAACGGTCTAGGCATTATCCTGTCTGACCTTGCCATCAGCTATCAGGCAGAAGCATTTCACCCTGATATATTAACGATAGACATGGCACTTGATGACCCAAGCCGTTGTGGCTGCGACATGGTGTACCACATTTCTAAAGATAATGGAAAAACACGCGTAGCAACCGCCAAAACCGGCTTAGTGTTTTTTAACTACAACATCAAAAAAGTCGCCGCCATACCCAGCGACTTCAAGCGCTTGCTCGGTTAACCATGCAAAAAGTTACGCTACCCAATTTTAATTACCAAACGATTCGCACCCAAAATGCAGATATAAACACCGCCAGTGCCGGTAGTGGCGCACCGCTGTTACTGTTACACGGTTACCCACAAACTCACCTTATGTGGCACAAAATTGCGCCCGCATTGAGCGAAAAATTTCACCTTATTTGCGCTGATTTACGCGGCTATGGCGACAGTTCAAAACCACCCAGCGACGAACAGCATCAAACATACAGTAAACGAGAAATGGCCAATGACATGATTGAGGTTATGCATCAATTTGGTTATGACAAGTTCTTTGTTGCTGGGCATGACAGAGGCGCTCGCGTCACTCACCGCATGGCGCTGGACCATCCTGATAAAATCTTAAAAGCCGCCGTGTTGGACATTGTTCCAACCTACGAAATGTTTACACAACTCGATCAAGCAGTGGCGACCGGCTATTATCATTGGCTGTTTTTAATTCAAGACAATGGCTTACCCGAACACTTAATTGGCTTAGACCCCGATTTTTACTTGAAAGACAAACTCAAGCGCTGGAGCCAATACCCGGAACAATTTGACCAACGCATTGTTGACGACTACTTACGCTGCTTCAGAAACCCCGAGGCGATTCATGCCAGCTGTGAAGATTACCGAGCCGCAGCCAGCATTGACCTAGTGCACGACGAGGCCGATTTGAACTTAAAGATTCGATGCCCCTTACTCGTACTTTGGGGGAAACACGGCATAATGGGGAAACACTTCAATATGCTCGACATCTGGCAACAAAAAGCGACACGAGTCAGTGGAACAGCTCTTGATTCTGGTCATTTCTTAGCCGAAGAGGCACCCGAAGAAACGCTGGAGCAATTAGTAAACTTTTTTGAGCTGAGATAACACCATCAAGGCCTCAGACACACTAGGAAATATACGCTACAATACCATCGCTTCATCCTTTGATTGACTACCTAAAACCTTACTTTGTCCTCTAATAACACACCCAGCACTTACTCATTTAAAGACCTCGGCTTATCTGCAAAACTGCTTGATAAACACGCCGTTTCTATTACTGAGCGTCTGGTTAACGCGGGTTTTGAAGCCTATTTAGTGGGCGGTTGCGTTCGCGACTTATTGTTAGGGCTGCATCCAAAAGATTTTGACGTATCAACCAATGCCGAGCCTGAGCAAATTCAAGCATTATTTAAAAACTGTCGCCTCATTGGTCGCCGTTTCCGCCTAGCTCACATTCATTTTGGTCGCAACGTTATCGAGGTCGCTACATTTCGCGGCCCTCACGTCAAACATAACAAAGACACTAGCCATGCCCACAAAGACGGGCGTTTATTACGTGACAATGTTTACGGCTCTTTAGAAGAAGATGCCTGGCGCCGTGACTTTACCGTTAATGCTCTGTATTTAGACCCTCAAAAGCAAATAGTTATTGATTACGTAGGCGGCATTGAAGATCATCAAAATAAGCTGCTTCGTCTGATGGGTGACCCTGAAACACGCTACAAAGAAGACCCTGTCAGGTTACTACGCGCCGTTCGATTTAAAGCGAAGCTGAATTTTAGTGTGGAAGATAATACCGAAGCACCCATGCGTGCTATGGCACCTTTACTCAAGGACATACCCGCTGCACGTTTATACGACGAATCACTGAAACTTTTTCTTAACAAAAACGCTAGCCTTGTTTTCGCAGGTCTGCATGAATATGGTTTATTTGATGCGTTATTCCCTCAAACCGGCCTTTGCCTCAAAAATGCCCAATCTGACAATGCACTAAAGCTTATACAACAAGCGATGGCTAATACCGAAAGTCGTTTAAAAAACGATCAAGGTATCGCGCCCTACTTCCTGTTTTCAACACTTCTTTGGGAGCCGGTTCGTAAGCTGACAGAACAAAACCGCGACTCTTTTAATAGCGATAGCCAAGCGCTACACGCTGCAGCAAACGAGGTGCTAGCTCGTCAAGTTAACAGCATTGCACTGCCTCGACGTCTTACCACGCCCATGCGCGAAGTGTGGACGTTGCAACCTCGCTTCCATAAACGCATCGGCATGCGTTGTTTAAAGTTTATACAACACCCACGTTTTCGAGCAGCCTATGACTTTATGCTGTTACGTGCCCAATACGGTGAATTAGACCCTCAAATTGCTGATTGGTGGACAAAGATACAAACACTCAATCCAAATGAGCAAAAGTTATTAACTCGGCCGAAATCGTTTAAAAACAAAAAGAAGCCGCCTAAGAAATCAGATAACGAATCGTCTTCGTCAGAATAATATGCCTGCCACTGTTTTTATTGGCCTTGGCAGCAACTTACAAGACCCTGTTCAACAGGTATTAAGTGCGGTTGAAGCGCTTAAGACATTAGATCATACCCACGTCGACGCTATCTCACGGCTATACGAAACATCTCCTATGGGCCCACAAGACCAACCAAACTACATCAATGCCGTGGCGAAAATTAACACTAAATTACAGCCCTACGATTTACTGGAGAAATTACACGGCATAGAAGCTGCTCACGACAGAACCCGAGACACCGGCAGATGGGGAGCACGAACCTTGGATTTGGATATTTTATTGTATGCCGACCTTGTATTGACAGAACCTAAACTCACCCTGCCACACAGCGGCTTACATGAACGCGCATTCGTTCTATACCCGCTGGCAGATATTGATGACTCATTGATTATTCCAACACTTGGCACTGTTCAGCAACTCATCCAGCAATCAGGTGAGCCAGAACCTTCGATTATTGAAGGTAAAAACCTCGAAATACACCCGTCTGTTTGCTAAAGTATTTCGAATGATTCTAATAAACAACATAGCATTATAAATATCTTGGAAAAGCATTCCTTAGAAACGGCCAAACCACCAAAATTCATTGTCGTTGAAGGCCCCATTGGCGTAGGTAAAAGCAGTTTAGCAAAGCGACTCGCCAAAAGCTTTGCTTGTGAAGTTGTTAAAGAAAAAGCCGATGAAAATCCTTTTCTAGAGCATTTCTATACGCACACTAACCAATCAGCCTTACCCGTCCAACTGCATTTTTTAACCGAGCGCGTTAAACAATGGAACGCATTAAACCAAGATGATCTTTTTTCAACCGGCATCGTCACGGATTTTATGCTTGAGAAGGATCCATTGTTCGCAAAGCTAACGCTCACCGATGATGAATACAAATTGTACGACCAGATGTATCAATCTTTATCCGTTCAGTCTATAAAACCAGATTTAGTGGTTTATTTGCAAGCGCCGGTGGATGTCTTACAATCTCGGATTAGAAAAAGAGGCATTAAGCATGAAAAGAATATCAGTGGTGAATACTTACAAAAGCTCTCCGATGTGTACACCCGTTTTTTTCATCACTATGACAGTAGCCCTTTGCTGATTGTGAATGCGAGCGATAGTGATCAGGGCTTGGGAGATGTGTCTGGAGTCACTGCCGACGATGGACTTTTCAAGGTACCCTCTCTGCGAAACATCGGCAAGACAGCACCCTACATGCACAATGGATCCAAAGCTTCGCTGATGGATGTCGTTGAGCACTACAACAGTGGCATTCTGGCCCATCCCAATTTGGACCCTCG
>JAESRY010000063.1 GCA_016764415.1 Cycloclasticus sp.
ATACTGGGTATTCTTGTTTAAAGCGGTGTAATGGTTCACTGCCACACAGGCAGCTTAGAAATGACACGGTGAGCCGAATACGATTATGTCGAAGTTCACTGCCACACAGGCAGCTTAGAAACATCGTATGGCTATCCATGCTAGGCCGCGTATGTTCACTGCCACACAGGCAGCTTAGAAAATCAAGAATTGCCGTCAACGCGCCCAGTACCAGTTCACTGCCACACAGGCAGCTTAGAAAAATCAGTATAGATCAGGAATTTAGAATTGAAAGTTCACTGCCACACAGGCAGCTTAGAAATAACTGTGACGTATGCACTAAATTTACTGATGGTTCACTGCCACACAGGCAGCTTAGAAACATCACGCCGCCAACCCACCCAACCGTTCAAGCGTTCACTGCCACACAGGCAGCTTAGAAAATCATCGCCGCCGTTGCAACCACTACACCTGAGTTCACTGCCGCACAGGCAGCTTAGAAAAGTCCAGAATCAGTATAAAAATTTAAATCAAAGTTCACTGCCGCACAGGCAGCTTAGAAACAAACTTAATGTCCGAACTATCTTTTAATTCTGTTCACTGCCGCACAGGCAGCTTAGAAATAGCATTAATGTTCACCGTGAACCGGAGCTACGTTCACTGCCGCACAGGCAGCTTAGAAATAGTTTATAAGTCAAAGTCTGCCTGAAACCATGTTCACTGCTGTCAACAACGGTCGAAAACTGAGCCACTCCATCAACTGAAAACTGAGCCACTTGGTTTATTTAATTTGGCTGATTAAGCCTGCTTGTTTCTTTTCTCTTAAGCGATAACTGTCTCCTTTAATTTGAATGATATGTGAGTGATGTAAAATACGATCCAGTAAGGCGGATGTTAATGCGGTGTCATTAGCAAAGGTTTGCCCCCATTGCCCGAAGGGCAAGTTACTGGTTAAAATAATGGAGCCTTTTTCATAACGTTTAGCAATCACATCAAACAGTAATTTAGACTCGCTAATATCAAATGGCAGATAACCGATTTCATCAATGATGAGTAGTTTTGGTGCTAACACACTRCGRTGCATCACTGAYTTATATTTGCCYTGTCTTTGTGCCGTTGAGAGCTGCAAGATTAAATCTGACGCACTGATAAAACGTGTTTTTAATCCGGCTTGTACCGCTTTATAGCCCAGCGCGGTTGCAATATGTGTCTTACCCACACCCGATGGCCCAAGCAGTACAATATTCTCTGCTCGCTCTATRAACGATAAACTCGCCAGTTCCTGAACCTGAGTTTTRGGCACCCCTGCTGCAAAYTCRAAATCAAAGYCATCTARGGTTTTAATGGAGGGGAAGCCGGCCATGCGGGTGAACATCTTTTGTTTACGTGCATGACGTTCATTCACCTCTGTTTTCAACAGTTTTTCAAAGAAGGTSAGATAATCCCATTCTTCTTTTGCGGCTCGTTGTGCGAGATCATGAGCATGAAGTGCCATGCCTTGTAGCTTGAGTGTGTCTGTTAAGTCATTGAGTCGCTCTTGTATCATAAGGCTGCCACCTGACAGTATTCATTGTAAATGGACAAGTCATGATGCAATGGCTGAGGATCGAAGTTCAGCGGCATAATGGCATCTGGCACTTTAACGGCAATGTCTTTAATCGGCTGAAACGGTAATGTTTTAAGCACTAAGCGTTCTTCAATCAAACGCTTCATGGGCTGTTCTTTGGTCGTATCGTGAATACGCACGTTAGCCACGTCATTCAACCACTGAATACCTTTAATATTCGCGGTATCGACATCTATTTTTAAACCTGCTGATGCCAGTTTGGTTGATAAGGGCGCATAGAAGTTATCACGAACATAACGCACCATACGCTCAACTTTACCTTTGGTTTGTGGACGATATGGCTTGCACAACTTAGGCAAAAAGCCCATGTCTTTAGCAAACTGATAAAACTGAGGATGAAAGCGATGGTGACCCATGCCATAAGCATTGCGTTCTAACACCACTGTTTTCATATTGTCGTACCAAACATCTGTCGGAATGCCTTGGAAATAATCAAAGGCTAAGCGATGGCATTGTTCTAACGTGTCATAACGCATGTTGTCGGTAAAATACACAAACAGAGCACGGCTAAAGCCGAGCACTGCGACAAAAGCATGAATGGGGTTTTTACCACCACGCATTTGCCCCCAATCGACTTGCATCTGCTTACCCGGTGCTGTTTCAAATCGAATCACTTCTGGAATGATATGACTACCGCGTAACTGAACCAAGTGTTCACGCAAACGTGTGATACCGCCGTTATAACCGTGTTCTTTAATCTCACGCATAATGACAACAGCACTTAAATGGACTGGCAATGCTGATTCAACACGTTCTTTTATTTAACATAATATACATTATACGAAGTAGGATATTCAGCAAAGATAGGTAAGATAAGGCTTACAGCTTGTACTCTGGAATTATCAGGGAAAAACTTTCCCTACGTTCATGTACCGCTTTGGTGAGTTTAAACGGTCGATCTCTTGCTTTAGCCTGATGTTCTCTTCTGCTCTAAAATCAATCGTCATTTTTAAATACTTATAAGCGCGAATTTTGCCTGCTTGAACAAACTCATTTTAAGTTGTCAGCAACTCGCAATAAATAAAACGAAAGCCTTTACACTCACCACATATGTGCGATAAGTCATTATTTAAAATTTAAGAATATTACCAACTGAGTTTAATGGAATACTGCAAGCAAGTTGATAACGTAACAACATAGGTTAATTGAACTGCACACTCCCCTGAACTTATTAATTGCTCTTGTTACAATGTTTCCCCAAGAGCCTATACCTATAATTTAAGATAATTACTAAATGACTTCCGAATCAAAACCTGAACTCGCTAACTGGATTAAACGAATTACAGAAAGCGAAATGCCTATATTTGGCCGAACCGTACAAGAAGTCGTTAGCGTATCAGAAGATGACGTTAGCTCCGCTCTTCAACTAGGACAGGTAGTGCTGAAAGATGCTGCCATGACAGCCCGCGTCTTAAAACTAGCTAACAGTGCCCACTACAATGCAACAGGGCAAAAGTTCAGCACCATTAGTCGAGCGATTATGATGCTTGGCTTCGATACTGTTCGGAGCATGTGCTTAACCGTCTCCTTAATTGATAGTTTGGTTCATGGCATTCATCGCGAGCAACTCATCACTCAAATGGCTCGCTCCTTACATGCCGCAGCTCAAGCGCAAGAAATTGCCCAACAAAGCAGCGCGGGGAAACATGAAGAAGTCTACATTGCCGCTTTACTCATCCACATAGGTGACCTCGCTTTTTGGTGTTTTGGTGACGAAAAAGGCATCGAATTAAACGAAGCATTGAAAAAATCGAAGAAACCAATAGCTGACATTCAAAAAGCAGTTTTAGGTTTTTCAATGAACGAACTTAGCCTGGGCTTAGCTCAAACTTGGGGCTTAAGTGATTTACTAAAAGACACTCTAAAAAGCCCTAATTCACGCGAACCCCTTAGCCAAGCAATCACTTTATCTCATCAATTAGCAAAATCGGTAGAAGATGGATGGGACTCTACTGACGTTAAGAAAATCACCAGAGACATTGCAGCATTAACTGGAACAACGACAAAAAAGACCACTCAACGACTGCATAAATCAGCCGTAAAAGCGGCAGAAACAACAGCGTTTTATGGTGCTAAGGCAGTGGCTAAAGTTATACCTTTACCCGTGGATGTCATATTAGAGGATACACACGAATTAGCCGATGCCTTTGTGCAGCCAGACCCACTTTTACAATTACAAATTTTGCAAGAACTCATGAGCATCGACAAGAGTAACGGTAACTTTAATATATTGATTGAAATGACTTTGGAGGGCATCAACCGTGGAGTTGGAATGGATAACGCCCTATTCGCCTTAATGACGCCGGATAGGAAATCTCTTAACGTAAAACAAGTTATTGGCAATGATGATGATTGGTTAAAAAAGCATTTTAAATTTAATTTAAACGAACCTACTTCAAGGCTGTTTTTACTCGCAATGAAAGAAGGAAAACCTATTCGAATAGACAGTGATGCTAACTCAGATTTAAAAAAACTCATCTCTCAATCATTAACACAAAAGACAAAAGCGAAATCCTTTTATATCGCCCCCGTCATCGTCAAAAACAAACCTATCGGACTTTTTTATGCTGATCGTTCAAGCAGTAGGCGGGATCTAGACGACGCAAGTTACGACAGTTTCTTGCTGTTTTCGCAGCAAGTTGGCATGTTGCTCAATAGATTAATGGGCAATAAGTAATATTTACAATTATCACTTTCACTTTCTTGATAACATATCCCGTTCAAAAAACAATCAGGAGTTCTTTTATGATCAAACAAATAACACAGATAGTAAAGGCCATCGTAATAGGCACTCTGTTTTTCTCAACCACAATAAACGCAATGGATAAAAACCACATGACCACAATTAAATTAAGCACAAACCAAGGCGATATCACCTTAGAACTAGACGCTGAAAAAGCACCTATCTCCGTAGCTAACTTTGTTTCTTACGTAGAAGATGGCTTCTACGACGGGATTATTTTTCATCGTATCATTCCAAACTTTATGGCACAAGGCGGCGGCTTCACATCTGACTTCCAACAAAAAAGCACTAAAGATATGATAGAAAATGAAGCTGATAATGGCCTTAAAAATGATAAGGGCACTATCGCTATGGCACGTACGGGCGATCCACACTCAGCAACAGGTCAGTTTTTTATTAACCTAAATGATAACGGCTTCCTTAATCACAGTGCTAAAACTCAACAAGGTTGGGGTTATACTGTATTTGGTAAAGTAACAGAAGGTATGGATGTAGTTGATAAAATGGCGGCTATACCAACTGGCTCAGGCGGCATGTTCCCAACAGATGTCCCTCAAGAAGAAGTGATTATTATTAAGGCCGAAGTGATTAAATAATTTTGCCTGAATTCGTTCACTTCATATCGGATTTACACCTAGCTCAAGATAGGCCGGAAAACACGCAACGTTTTCTTGCCTATCTTGACGCTTTATCAGCAGACGTTTCCAAGCTGTATATTTTGGGCGATTTGTTCGATGTG
>JAESRY010000147.1 GCA_016764415.1 Cycloclasticus sp.
GTAGAGTTCCCAGGTCACATCATCGTTGGCTTGGATGTAAAAGACGGTAAAGTTGCCATAGACGGCTGGTCAAAACTATCCAATCACGACATTATTGACCTTGCTAAGCACTTTGAAGACGACGGCGTAGAATCCATTATTTACACCGACATTGGTCGCGATGGCATGATGAAAGGCGTAAACGTGGAAGCGACTGCCCAATTGGCTAACGCTATCAACATTCCAGTCATTGCATCCGGCGGCATCACCAATATGGACGACATTCATGCACTTGGAAAAGTAGCGGGCGAGGGCATTATGGGCGCCATTACTGGTCGCGCCATTTATGAAGGTACGCTTGATTTTGCCGAAGGCGAAAAAATTGCAGAGYCATACGCTTAAATTATGGGGCTAGCCAAACGCATTATTCCTTGCTTAGACGTTGATAACGGGCGCGTTGTTAAAGGCGTTAAATTTGTCGACRTCCGCGACGCGGGTGACCCGGTAGAAATTGCACGTCGCTACGACAAAGAAGGTGCAGACGAAATCACCTTTCTGGATATTACCGCCACATCAGATAACCGTGAAACTATGGTTCACGTCGTTGAGCAAGTCGCAGGCGAAGTATTTATCCCTTTAACCGTTGGCGGAGGAATTCGGGAGTTAGCCGACATTAGCCGCATGTTAAAAGCAGGTGCGGACAAAGTCGGCATAAATAGCGCAGCCATCTCTAATCCTGAATTTGTAAAACAAGCCGCTGAACGCTTTGGCTCACAATGCATTGTTGTAGCGATTGACGCGAAATGTGTCAGCAATGAAAACGAACCCAAACGCTGGGAAATATTCACCCACGGCGGCCGTAAAGAAACAGGGATAGATGCGGTTGAATGGGCAATTAAAATGGTTGCCTTTGGCGCAGGTGAAATTTTACTCACTAGCATGGACCGCGACGGTACAAAAATTGGTTTTGATCTTGAGCTTACTCGAAACATTAGTGAAGCGGTAGGCGTACCCGTTATTGCGTCGGGTGGCGTAGGCACACTGGATCACCTGGTCGAAGGCGTAACCAAAGGCAAGGCAGATGCTGTATTGGCAGCCAGCATTTTTCACTTTGCAGAATTCACGGTAGGCGAAGCAAAACAACACATGCGAGACAATGGCATTGAGGTACGTTTATGAGCGATTGGCTCGACACCGTTCGCTGGGATGAAAAAGGCCTGGTTCCCGCTATTGCTCAAGACCACGCTAGCGGAAAAATCCTTATGGTCGCATGGATGAATGAAGAGGCCTTGCGGCTCACCGCTGAACAGGGACACGCCGTGTATTGGTCTCGTTCACGCAATAAATTGTGGCATAAAGGCGAAGAGTCTGGCCATCAGCAAACCATCGTTGATATCCGGCTCGACTGCGATGAGGACGTGATTCTTTTAAGCGTGGAACAAAAAGGCGGTATCGCGTGTCATACTGGTCGTGAACGCTGTTTTTACCGCAAATTGGAAAACCAGCAATGGCAAGAAACCGACCCCGTATTAAAAGACCCTAAAAGCATCTATTCAACATGAGTGATATTCTTAAACAACTCGAAATCGTCTTGCAACAACGTAAACAAGACGACCCCAGTTCATCGTACGTGGCTAGTTTATACGACAAAGGCCTTGATACCATCTTAAAAAAAATTGGCGAAGAAGCGACTGAAACCGTTATTGCCGCTAAATCTGGCGACAAAGAACAAATCGTTTATGAGTCGGCTGACCTGTTGTTTCACACCATGGTATTGCTTGCACAGCAAGATYTAAGCATTGACGACGTACTTAAAGAACTCGAGCGTCGCTTCGGTTTATCGGGCCTAGATGAAAAAGCCAGTAGAACCAAGTAGAATACCCATACTTACTTTACAAGAATAGAGGTTCCCATGGGCGGCATTGGCATTTGGCAGTTAATTATTATTCTCGTTATTGTGCTTTTATTGTTTGGCACAAAGCGTTTAAAAAACCTCGGCGGTGATTTAGGCAGCGCCATTAAAGGCTTTAAAGGCGCAATGAAAGACGGCGAGAAAAAGTCCGACACTGAAGATCAAAAATCAGTCTCTGGCGAAACTGACAAAGACGACACTAAAACGTAACGCGTCTTAGTCATCCCGTCTGTTATGCAGGGTTTTAATGTTAAACGAAGCCGCATAGCAACGTGTTTGATACTTTGCCTTATTGCTATGAATAGTTCAGCTCAAACCTTTTTATTGAAGCCTWGCCCTAACTCACCCAACTGCGTTTCAAGCATGGCTACTGACGAGCATTACATTGCACCCTWCAATATTACAGTTAATATCGATATAACAAACAACCAGCTCATCGAGCTGATTAAACAACTTAACCCACGAATGAAAATACACGAACAAGATACCCAAATTCATGCCGAAGCACGCAGCCGCGTGTTTGGGTTTGTGGAYGACATGGACATTGTAATCGACACTGAACAACGCGTTATTCATGTTCGCTCCGCGTCGCGCTCCGGTCATTATGACTTTGGCGTTAATCGACGACGCGTTGAAAAACTTCGCGAACAACTACAACAAAGAGGCCTTATCCAATGATGCCTCTCGCTGAACCGTTATCTTCGTACCCGAAATATTGGGCCGAGTGCTATGGCGTTGCACCCTTTCTTCCTACTACTCGCGAAGAGATGGACGCGCTAGGTTGGGATAGCTGCGATATCATCGTCGTCACCGGCGATGCGTATGTGGATCACCCCAGCTTTGGCATGGCGGTTATTGGTCGCTTACTCGAAAAACAAGGCTTCCGCGTCGGTATTATCGATCAACCCAATTGGCAAAATGCTGATGATTTTAAGGCGCTAGGCCAACCGAACTTATTTTTCGGCATTGCCGCCGGCAATATGGACTCGATGATAAACCGCTACACCGCCGATAAGCGCTCGCGTTCAGACGACGCCTACACGCCCGGCGACAAAGCAGGTAAACGCCCAGATAGAGCAGTCATTGTTTATACTCAACGTTGCAAAGAAGCCTACCCAAACACGCCTTTAGTCGCGGGCAGCATTGAAGCCAGCCTGCGCCGTATTGCCCATTACGATTATTGGGACGACCAAGTGAGGCGCTCTATATTAATCGACTCTCAAGCTGATATTTTGCTGTACGGTAATGCAGAACGCGCCATTGCCGAACTCGCGCATCGCTTATCAATGAACGAGCCCATCGAACAGATTACCGATATTCGTGGCACCGCCTTTATTCGACAAAACCTGCCCGATGGCTGGACACTGATCGATTCAACTCGCGTTGATAGACCTGGCAAAATTGATCCTCACAACAGCCCATACCAGTCAGACGAAGAGCTCGCTGCGGCAACTGGTGGCAAGTGCCAAATTAGTAGCGGCGATAAAAGCGCCGATGGCAGCCAAGTCGTTACTCTGAGCTTTTTACCGAAACACAGCAAAACCGACCGCGCAAAAACCGTTATTCGCCTGCCGTCTTATAAAAAAGTTAAGAGCGACCCTGTTTTATACGCACACGCATCACGCGTTTTACACTTAGAAACCAACCCGGGCAATGCGCGTGCACTGGTTCAAGAAAACGACGGCAAAGACGTTTGGCTAAATCCGCCTCCCATTCCATTGTCAACCGAAGAAATGGACGAAGTATTTGGTCTTCCATTCCAACGCGTACCGCACCCAAAATACGAAGGGCAACGCATTCCGGCTTACGAAATGATTCGTTTTTCTATCAATATTATGCGCGGATGTTTTGGTGGTTGTACATTTTGTTCTATCACTGAACACGAAGGGCGGATTATCCAAAACCGTTCAGAAGAATCTATTTTGAACGAAATAGAAAACATTCGCGACAAAACACCGGGGTTTACCGGCACAATTTCCGATCTTGGTGGCCCAACAGCCAATATGTATCGCCTAGCCTGCAAAGACCCAAAAATTGAGGCTGCTTGTCGTTTGCCCTCTTGCGTGTATCCAGGTATTTGCGAAAACTTAAATACCGACCACGATCCGCTGATTAAACTATATAAAAAAGCCCGCAAAATAAAAGGTATTAAGCGCGTCCTTATCGCATCGGGCTTACGCTACGATTTAGCCGTTGAATCGCCTGAATACGTGGAAGAACTCGTCACCCACCATGTCGGCGGCTATCTAAAAATAGCCCCCGAACATACCGAAAATGCGCCCTTATCCAAGATGATGAAACCGGGCATTGGCAGCTACGATCGTTTCAAAGAAATGTTCGATAAGTTCACTAAAAAAGCCGGTAAAAAACAATACCTCATTCCATACTTTATCGCCGCACATCCCGGCACGGAAGACGTAGATATGGTGAACCTTGCGCTATGGCTTAAGAAAAATAAATTCCAAGCCGACCAAGTGCAAACCTTTTATCCGTCACCGATGGCGACTGCTACAACCATGTACCACACCGGTAGAAACCCGCTAAAAGGCGTAAATTACAAAAGCGAAAAGATAAATACCGTTAAGAAAATCGAGCAACGCAGGTTGCATAAAGCTCTTTTGCGTTACCACGATGCAGCTAACTGGAAAGTAATAAAAGAGCTACTCCTTAAAATGGGCAAAAAGAACCTTATTGGTGATGGCCCTAACTGCCTGATTCCCAGCAAGCCTCCAACGGGGCGAACCACGATGAAAGCAGGCACTAAAAAGTTTGTTACCAAGCACACATCGCAAGGTTACAAACCGTTGAGCAAATCCTTTAAGAAAAAGAAACGCTAAAATATCCATGGCGAAACTCAAACACCTCAGTCTTTTCTTTGGCCCCGTGTTCGCCCTATTAACGTTTTTTCAATTACAAAGTAACGCGTTAGAAACCTCGATTTGTATCACTGCCGCTATTGCAATTTGGTGCATTATTTGGTGCAAAGTCTCGGTTGTTTAAGTCAGGTACCGACGCACTGAATGGCGTTGGCTCTGCGCGGAGGTTTGGTTTTTGGCCAGTGGATTTTGATGAAAGTGTTGTGGCGTACAAAGAAAATGAATTGATTGATATCATAGAAGGCGGAAATATGAGAGCAAAAACGACTCTTATTGAAGC
>JAESRY010000064.1 GCA_016764415.1 Cycloclasticus sp.
CGGCCCGTCGTTATACATTAAAAAACATGGCCACCCCCGCTTACGCGCAAGGCATTTGCCTTTTACAGTCGGCACAAAAGAACGTGACCAATGGCTACACTGCATGGATGTGGCGTTAGGAAAAATGGACATCGAAAAAGGCATGCACGAAGAGTTACTAAAAGCCTTTTTCAATACCGCTGACTTTATGCGCAATCAACCGCACTAAACAACCATTATGTTCGCCGACTTTCTAAACTATATAACGCAATGGGTCACTGATTACCCATTGTGGTCAGGTGCCATTGTTTTTCTTATCGCCATGCTTGAGTCCTTAGCCATTATCGGCTTTGTAGTGCCTGGTATAGCGATTATGTTCGCCTTTGGTGTGCTCATTAGTAATGGCACGCTTGAGCTATACAGTACTATTCTATGGGCTGCTGCTGGCGCTTCTATTGGAGACGGTCTGAGCTTTGCGCTTGGTAAACATTACAAAGTGRAGATTTATCATATCCAGTGGTTTAAAAACCACCCTAGCATTCTCACTAACGGACACAGTTTTTTTGAAAAATACGGCGTATTAAGTATCTTAATCGGTCGTTTTGTTGGCCCCATTCGAGCCGTCATTCCTTTGGTTGCCGGCGTCCTCGATATGCCCATCAAACATTACATACCCATTAATATCATTGCATCTATTTTATGGGCGCCTGCTTATTTAGTTCCCGGGTTGTTTTTTGGGCAAGCGATTGCTGCTGTTCCAACTCGAATGATTGATCAATGGCCCGTAGGGCTACTCATTATTATCATCGTTTTTTTCTTGGCTCGTCAGTTAAAGAAAAACCGTAACAACGAATCAGAGAATAACTAAATTACCCAGTAACAATTCGGTTAGCGCGTCAGCACGCATGGGTTTATGGAAATAATACCCTTGGAATATTTGGCAACCGTGACGGTTTAAAAACCTTAACTGGCTTTCTTCTTCTACACCTTCAGCTACCACATCTAATTTAAGGTTTTTAGCCATCGCGATGATGGTTGCAGCAATTTCCGCATCGGATTCATCCACATGCAAATCACGAACGAAAGATTGATCAATTTTTAGCTCGCTTAGCGGCAACTTTTTCAGATACGTTAACGATGAATACCCTGTTCCAAAATCATCCATCGAAATGCTGAACCCCATGTCCACTAGCACATGCATTTTATCTATAGTTGATTGGATATCTTTAATGGTAATACCTTCGGTTACTTCCAAAGTAACAGACTTAGGCGAAACACCTATTTCAGCAAGAGCGTCTTTAATATCGTCGAGAAAACCATCTTGATGAAATTGGTACGGACTAATATTAATTGATAATTTGAAGTCYGGGCTGACGCCTGCATTTTCCCAACGCTTCAACTGCTTAAAGCCCTCACGTATTACCCAATGTCCAATCGGTAAAATCAAGCCCGTTATTTCTGCTATAGGGATAAAATCAGCCGGTGAAATCATACTTCCATCTGCCTTAAACCACCTTATCAAGGCTTCAGCAGCAACTATTCGCCCAAATTCATCCACTTGCGGTTGATAAAATAATTCAAGCTCATTTTGATTGATGGCAAAATGTAACTCTGATTCTATTTTCAACCTAGCATCCGCTAATACTTGCATTTCCGGTTGATAAAACTTGTAACCATCACGACCGGCATCTTTAGCTCGGTACATGGCCGTATCTGCTTGTTTCATTAACTCTTCAGGGTTATCCGCCATTTTAGGGAATGTGGTAATGCCGATACTCGCCGTAAGATGATGTTCCACATCCATCACAACAAATGTATCGTTCAATACATAACGTAACTTCAACATAAGGGAGTGCAGCTGATTGACTAACGAATCTTCAGTATCTTCTAATTGGCCGGACAAAATAACAAACTCATCCCCCCCAAGGCGGGCTATCGTATCCTCAGCCCTAAATGCTTTTTTAAGGCTATTCGCAACCTGCTTCAGCAGTTCATCCCCCGCTGCATGCCCACGTGCATCGTTAAGTGTTTTGAAATTATCCAAGTCTATAAACAGCAGGGCTCCATGTCGTTGCTCCCTTTTAGACACATCAAGGATGTATTCCATACGTTCTGTAAACAAACGTCTATTCGGTAAACCTGTTAACTCATCGTAATAAGCCAGTTCTTGTGCATACGCATTAGACTTTTTTATTTCGTCAAACGTATGGTTAATACGGGTTAACAACGCATTAAAACTTCTAGCTAATACAGAAAGCTCACTCTTGTCTCCCTGATAAACCTCTAATCGTTGATCATACGACTCGTCTTCTGCTATACTATTAATGGTATTCGTTAACTCTTCAAGCGGCCTAGTAAAGAAGCTTTGCAACCATACCGATAACAAAATAGACAGGCCTAGCGCAATAGGCGTGATGATTAGAAAAAGCTCAATTAATTCGCTAATTAACGCTAAGTAGTTGTCATTCGAAATAGCGTAATTAGCCGTCCCAATAAACTCGTCTTGATAAATTACTTTAGCCTTATAGAAAAACAAATCACCAACAACCATGATTTGATTAAACTCTTCTATGTCAAAAGCAATATGCTCACGCCCATTTTTTGAAAAGTGCAAGATGGACTTACCTAAACTATCTTCTAACTCCACGTGGTCAAACATTGGAAATGATTTTAATTTACGTAATAACTCAATACTGTCACTGGGCAAACCCATTAAAAGCAACGCGCTATAGTCATGCTCTAACACACGGCTGATTGTTTTTAATTCACTAGCTGATTCCTCAATATATTCTGCTTTCTCATTTAAGTAAGTCAGCGTTGAGTACATGAAAATAATGACCGCCGCCAAAACAGTCATCATTAATACAAATTGATGCCTAAGCGGTAAAAAAGCTAATAGACGAATTTTAAACATACAATAACTGTATTTATTGACCCGTAGAAACAGGTAAGCCGGGCTTCATGCTCCATTCAAACCAAGAGCCATCATATGCGCGTACGTTAGCACCCAGTAATCGTAATGCGACGTAATTCACCGCCGATTCTTTGCCCTTATTACAATAAACCGTGTTCATCTTTTTCATATCAAGCCCCTTATAAAGCACCCTGAGTTCACTAATGGGTTTAAAACGTTTAAAGTCTTTGGTTAAATTGCTCATCCAAGGGATATTAACTGCTGTGGGAATGTGCCCATGAACCGTTGTTTGTGAATGAACACCTGAATACTCTTGTTCACTTCTCGCATCAATAAGCGCTTCATCATTATTTTTCATTGATGTGAAAACCATCAACATCGTTGCCAACTTTTCTTCTTTTATATGGGCGAACACTTCCGTGCTTAGCACCATCGATTCGCCAGTTTCAGTGGGGTAACCTAAGGCCTTCCACTCCGTCAAAAAGCTATTCATGATGGAAACCTTTTTAACGCCAAACGTTTCAAGCACCCAAAATATCCGAGAAATATTTAAGAAATTCTTGTCGCCATAAATAACTACATGTGAATCTAGGCTCACACCTGCTTTGCCCATCAATTCCTGAATCTCGGTAATAGTTGCTACTAAATCCGATCGGTCATCTTTTGCAAAGGTCGCATCAGTGGGTAAGGAACCCGCTCCTTTAATATGCCCTTTTTTAAATTGCATAATAGGACGAACATCAACTAGCGTAATTTTTTGCTGGTCATACAACGCTTTAACTTTATCTATCGTTAATAAAACAACTGATGATTCAGCCGCAAAACAATGCGTACTCAATAAAAACAGCACATATACAATCGCTTGTTGTATACGGCGAAATGGCTTGTTTTTTGTTTTCACACCCATGTCCTTTGAAATTAGATTCCTCTATATTAAAAGTAGCAGAGAATTGCAGTTATGCAAGGGCTGGGCGATTTATTTTAATGCGAAGAAAATAGCCCTAAAATACTCTGTAATCTCTCAATTGGATCATCCATTTCCAGCAACCTTTGGCGAATAACATTCTCCATCGGTAATACCTCGGTTAAGCGGAAACCAACCCAGTCCGCATCGTTTAGTGACTCTTCATCTAACGACACATTAGGCTGGCTTTTTTTCACAACATTTTTCAGCATCGTCGTTAAACGACTCATTTCATTGGGCACTGCAACCGCCGGTATTTCTTCTAACAACTGTATCGTCGCCGTTGTTAATTCATTCCCCGCAATTTGACTGTCTAACATCTTAAACCGCTGACACCCCAACGCTTCAATTTCTAGAACCCCATCTTTGGGTTGATGCCAGTCAATGATTTTAGCCAAGGTACCCACTTGATAACACCTCGCCCCCAGTCCCACTTCATGTCCATCCACAATCAAGCAAACACCAAAAGGGGTATCTTGCTTTAAACAGCTACTCACCATATCTAAATACCGGGCTTCAAAAATTCTAAGCGATAGCACTCCTTCTGGAAACAGCACCGTTGATAACGGAAAAATAGGGACATCGTTAGTGGGTATACGCATATTATTCGTTTAGTGCGCTAGCAGGTTTTCAACTTTTTGATGAATCCCACCGAAACCGCCATTACTCATAAATAAGATATGGTTTTTTGGTCCCGCTGTCGATACCACTGCCTCTATCAGCTTATCCATCGTCTTGAAAACACGAACGTTTGAATGGTTTTCTATATCAACATGCCAATCAATTTCGTCCGGCATGAATATGAACGCCTCATCCGCCAATGCAAGCGAAGGCAACAATGTTTCTTTGTGTACGCCCATTTTCATTGTGTTTGATCGTAGCTCTAAAATAGCAATTAGTTTTTGTTCGCCAATATTGGCTCGTAATCCTGCCAGTGTTGTTGCTATTGCTGTGGGATGATGGGCAAAATCATCATAAACTCGCACACCATTAATTTCGCCTCGAAGCTCTAAACGCCGTTTAATGCCTTCAAATAATGCTAATGACTGACATGCTTGATCAATGGTAACTCCAACATGATGCGCTGCTGCAATCGCCGCCAGTGCATTGCTTACATTATGTGTGCCACCTGGCGACAGTCAGCACATCAAAAGCAAC
>JAESRY010000148.1 GCA_016764415.1 Cycloclasticus sp.
AGTAAATGGATATGGTGGAATCTTGCCGCTCCGCCAAAGCGTCGTTCGGTGTTTGCCGACCTAATTGAAGAAAATCCGACCAGCGTTAAATGGCACACTAAAAGCGAAACAAAAAAGCTAATTGGGATGATGAATGATCTCCATTTATCCAAAGTGAAAGACGCACAAGATTATTTGTTTAACGTGCGTAGTCCTGATGTAACGCTAAAACAAGCAGCTGAAAGTGCATTACGGGCTGTTATTGGTAAAAACAAAATGGACTTCGTGTTAACTGAAGGCCGTAGTGAAGTGGTTGCAAGGGTTGAAACGTCACTGCAAGAAATGCTGGACGATTATGGTACGGGTTTAATTATTTCGTCTGTTAACTTAGTGGAAGCGCAACCACCAGAAGAGGTGCAAGGTGCATTTTCTGACGCGATTAGAGCGCGAGAAGATGAGCAACGCTTTATCAATGAATCACAAGCATATTCAAATGAAGTGATTCCTAAAGCACGTGGTGCGGCATCTAGAATTGTTCAAGAAGCGGAAGCTTATGAAGAACGAGTTAAATCGGAAGCATCAGGTGATGCGTCGCGTTTTACTCAACTTTTGGTTCAGTACAAGCTGGCACCAGAGGTGACACGTAAACGACTCTATTTAGAAACTATGGAAGATGTATTAGGCGCGTCTAGAAAAGTGATTATGGATGTAAAAGGCGGTAATAATTTAATGTATCTACCTATCGATAAATTGATGGATGGATCTAGAAAAGAGGCTGGCTCAAATAACCGGTTTATTACACCACCAGAAAAACAGGTGGCGGCAACAACGGGGCGAGATGGTAGCTATAGAGACAGAGTGAGGGGAAGATAATGAAAAATCCACTGGTAATGATTGTATTGGCGGCTGTCGTTTTTATCGGCTCAGCTAGTGTGTTTACGGTTGACCAACGTGAAAAAGCGATTGTATTCCGTTTGGGTGAAATTGTGCGTACCGACGTTCCGGCGGGGCTGCACTTTAAAATGCCGTTTATCAATAATGTTAGAAAGTACGACGGGCGAATTCAAACACTGGACTCTAGTCCAGAACGTTTCTTAACGTCAGAAAAGAAAAACGTGATTGTTGATACGTTTGTTAAATGGAGAATTGCTGATGTTGGCAACTTTTATCGTGCGGTAGGCGGGGATGCTCGTCAAATTGATACGCGTTTAAACCAATTTGTAAAAGAAGGTTTAAGAGCCGCGTTCAGTAGACAAACGATTAAAGAATTGATTTCTGTAGGGCGCGACAAAATTCGTGATGGCCTAGTGGCTGAGATTAATACCATGGGTGAAGATTTGGGCATTGAAATTATCGATGTGCGTATCAAACGAATTGATTTACCGGATGAAGTGAGTGCGTCTGTTTTCAAACGAATGGAATCAGAACGTGAACGTGTAGCGCGTGACTTTAGATCTCGAGGCAAAGAAGCCGCGGAAAGAATTGAAGCGAATGCGGATAAGGAAAGCGATATTATTTTAGCTAACGCCTACAGAGAGTCTCAAGAACTTCGTGGTAAAGGCGATGCGAAAGCGGCTAAAACTTATGCGGATGCATACAATCAAGATAAAGAGTTTTTTGCTTTTTACAGAAGCTTAGATGCTTACCGTAAAAGCATGGGTTCTGGAAATGACTTGATTGTGCTGGAGCCTAATTCTGAGTTCTTTAAATACTTTAAAAACCAGTAAGTTTTTAACTAACGTTTCGCGAAAGGTTTGCGTAAATGGCGTGGCAAGAACTATTTGCAGCGGTAGCGCTGGTGCTGATTTTAGAAGGGATTATCCCTTTTATGAGTCCGAACGCCTTACGTAAAACGTATCAACGCTTAATGGAAATGGACGATAAAACTATCCGTATCTCGGGTCTTATCAGCATGATTGCTGGCGTCGTATTATTAACAGTGGTTCGGTGAAGTAGAACAAATCAATGTCAAATAAAAACAATTGGATGTTGCCAGAAGGGATAGATGCATTACTGCCTGCTGAAGCGGCTCAGCTTGAAGTTTTACGACGGGACTTATTAGACGTCTTCCAGTCTTGGGGTTACGAGTATGTTATTCCTCCGATGCTTGAGTATCTGGACGTGTTGCTTTCAGGTACGGGTAGTGAATTGGAGTTACAAACCTTTACCTTGACCGACCAAATAAGTGGCAGAATGTTAGGTATCCGTGCGGACATGACGCCACAAGTGGCTCGTATGGCATCGCGTTACATCTATAACGATGCACCAGTTAGGTTGTGTTATCTAGGGTCGGTGCTTCAGGCTCGCGGCGCGAAAATTGAAAAGTCACGCAGCCCGATTCAAGTTGGTGCAGAACTATATGGCAGCGCGGATATTAAAAGCGACGTAGAAATTATTCGTTTAATGTTGGAAATGCTAGCTATTGCCGGCCTCCAACGTGTTCATTTAGACCTTGGCCATGTTGGTATTTTCAGAGGCTTAACCACCAAGGTGGGTTTAACCGAAGATCAAGAAGCAGAATTATTTGAAGTGCTTCAACGTAAAGCCGCAGATGAGTTGGAGGTGTTATTAACCTCTTACAAACTTGATGCAACATGGCACCAAGCATTTTCATCACTGATTAATCTAAATGGCGACCTGAGTGTCTTAGAGCAGGCTAAATCTAGTCTTGCTATTGGTGGTGCACAGGTTATTGATGCGATTGATGAACTACAACAAACAGCCAGCATGCTGCAACGTAGTTATCCTTCGTTACCCTTGTATTTTGATTTAGCCGAATTGCGTTGTTACCAGTATCAAACAGGCATTGTGTTTGCAGCTTATGTGCCGGGCTTTGGTTCAGAAGTGGCTCGAGGCGGACGCTACGACAATTTAACAGGTGAACTAGGTGACAAGCTGCCAGCCACAGGGTTCAGTGCGGATATTAAAGTATTGTCTAGGCTCAGTTCGTTAAATGATGTTGTCGCGCAAGATGTTATTTTGGCCCCCAACAGTGATGATGCCGACTTGCAGGAACTTATTCGTCAACTTAGAGCATCAAAGAAAATTGTTCTGCAAGAACTGCCTGGCGATCATAAAAAACCAGAACATACATTGGTCATTACTCAGGTTGATGGGCAATGGAGCGTTAGTGACTAGTCACTAAGCAACTCAATCAAAAACAAATAATCGAGAAGTAAAATGGGAAAGAATGTTGTTGTCATTGGCACCCAATGGGGTGATGAGGGCAAAGGAAAACTGGTGGATTTATTAACCGATGATGTAGCTGCCGTTGTGCGCTTTCAAGGCGGACATAATGCTGGCCATACATTGGTGATTGGCGATAAAAAGACCGTATTACACCTTATTCCATCGGGTATTTTACGCGAAGGCGTGCAGTGCTTAATTGGTAATGGTGTTGTATTATCACCAGAAGCGTTGTTGAAAGAAATGGTCGGTTTGGAAACAGCAGGTATAGATTTCGCTGGACGTTTAAAAATTAGTGAAGCGTGCCCATTGATATTGCCGGTACATATTGGTTTAGATTTAGCGCGTGAACGTGCGCGTGGTAACAAAGCGATAGGTACAACCGGTCGAGGTATTGGCCCGGCTTACGAAGATAAAGTGGCTAGACGTGGTTTACGTGCGGGTGATTTGTTAACCCCAGCTATATTTGCCGAAAAGCTAAAAGAGTTACTGGATTATCATAACTTCACCTTAGAGCATTATTACAAAGCTGACACGTATGATTTCCAAACACTGTACGACGAAGTGATGGCTCAAGCAGAGGTGATTAAGCCGATGCTGATTGATGTCGCAGATACATTGCATAACCTCAGTCGCGAAGGTGAAAATATTTTGTTCGAAGGTGCACAAGGTGCGCTGTTAGATATTGATCACGGCACGTACCCATACGTTACATCATCCAATACAACAGCCGGCAGTGCAGCTAGTGGTAGCGGTATGGGCCCGTGCGATATGGATTATATTTTGGGCATTACAAAAGCTTATACAACACGCGTTGGTAGCGGTCCGTTTCCTACCGAGCTCGACGATGAAGTCGGCGAATATTTAGGTAAAAAAGGCCACGAATTTGGCGCAACAACAGGGCGTGAAAGACGCTGTGGTTGGTTCGATGCGGTATCACTTCGTCGGTCAGCACGCCTGAACAGTTTGACGGGCATTTGTTTAACCAAACTCGACGTAATGGATGGCTTAGACGAAGTTAAAATTTGTACAGCGTATAAGCTCAATGGTGAAGTGATTGATGTGCCACCGATTGGCGCAGAAAACTACGCATTATGTGAACCCGTGTTCGAAACAATGCCAGGCTGGAAAGGACAAACCGAGGGCCGTAAATCGCTGGATGGTTTTCCCGTAGAAGCGTTAGCGTATATCAAGCGTTTAGAGGAACTAGTAGAAGTGCCTATAGATATTATTTCAACAGGGCCAGAGCGAACAGAAACCATTGTTTTGCGTAATCCTTTCGAGTCATAACGTAAACGATAAGTCTTAATACTCATTAGCCTCTGTTCTTAATTTAGCAGGGGCTTTTTTGTGTTCTATAGTTTAATTTATTTGAAAAATAACATTTTCTAACTATTATTAGAAAATGTTATAGTGCCTGCAACTATAAAAGCTAAAAGGGGAGTCTATGTCTAATATGTTGAATTATGATGAGGTCAAAGAAAGTTTTAAGCTTGAAACACCAGAGTTCTACAACTTTGGTTTTGATGTTATTGATAAAAGAGCGAATGAAGCCGACAAGCTTGCTTATATAGAAGTAGATGGCGCGGGCGAAAACATTAAACGTTATCAGTTTAGCGATTTAGCAAAAAAATCAAATCAGTTTGCAAATGGCCTGTTAGGTTTAGGTGCAACAAAGGGTGAATTAGCCTTCGTGATGATTCCACGCATTGGCGAGTGGTATTCAATCATGATCGGTTGTTGCAAATTAGGCGTGGTAACCATGCCAGGCACGAACCTTTTAACGCCCAAAGATATTGAGTACCGTATTAATCGCTCGAAGGCGACGATGGCCATTGTGACATCAGAAAATGCCGATAAGGTTGATGCGGTTAAACGTAATTGCCCAACGCTTAAAACGCTTATTGTTATTGGTGAACAGCGTGAGGGTTGGCATACGTTTAAGCAACTCACTGACAATTTAAGCGAATCACTTGATAAAAGCCAACTAGAGCCGAGCAAATCATCGGATTTAATGATGATTTACTTCACCTCCGGTACAACGGGCATGCCAAAAATGGTGCCGCGTGATAACGCTTATGCACACGCGCATACAATTACGGGCAAGTATTGGATGGATCAAAAAGAAAATGATATCCATTGGACGCTATCAGATACCGGATGGGCTAAAGCCGCGTGGGGGATATTGTATTCGCCGTGGCAAATGGGTTCGGCGATGGTGCTGTTTAATGGCACAGGGTTTGATGCGGAACTTCACCTTAAATTAGTCGAAAAATTAGGTGTGACAACATTTTGCGCGCCGCCTACGGTGTACCGCGTTTTTGCTCAAATGGATTTATCACAATTTGACTTAAGCTCAATTCGTCATGCGATTGGGGCAGGTGAGCCATTAAACCCTGAAGTCATTAAAATTTGGAAAGAAGCAACAGGCTCAGATATTTACGATGGCTACGGGCAAACAGAAACCATCAACATCGTTGCAAACTATCCGTGTATGCCTGTTAAGCCGGGCTCAATGGGTAAACCTGTTCCGGGCGTTAACGTACAAATTGTGGATGAAGATGGCGATATTTGCGCGGTCGATACCGTAGGGAGTATTGCCATTGAGATAACGAATCCGCTTCAGCCGGGTATGTTCCCCGGGTATTGGGAAGATGATGCCGCGACAGAAAAATGTTTTACAAATGGTTGGTATCACACAGGTGATAACGGCACGGTGGATGAAGACGGCTACTTTTGGTTTGTAGGCCGCTCGGATGACATTATCACCTCATCAGGCTACAGAATTAGCCCGTTTGAAGTGGAAAGTTCATTGTTAGAACACCCTGCTGTTTTAGAATCTGCCGCCATTGGTAAACCCGATGAAGCACGCGGCGAAATCGTTAAAGCATTCATTATTTTGGCAGAAGGTTATCAAGGCAGTGATGAGCTCACCAAAGAAATTCAAACGTTTATGAAAAAACACACTGCGCCGTATAAATACCCGCGCGAGATTGAATACGTCGAATCATTACCGAAAACCATCTCGGGCAAAATCAGGCGTATTGAATTAAGACAAAACAGTCAGGAGTAACGCATGTCAAAAACAAAAGCAGCCACTATCGACCCGCGTAAAATCGCTAAATATAAAGCAAAAAACCATGTTCGCTTTGTAACAGCCGCAAGCTTGTTTGATGGGCACGATGCAGCGATTAATATCATGCGCCGTATTCTTCAATCAACCGGTGCCGAGGTTATCCACCTAGGCCATAACCGTTCAGTCCAAGAAGTGGTGAATGCCGCGATTCAAGAAGATGTACACGCCATTGCGATTAGTTCATACCAAGGTGGTCATGTTGAATATTTCAAATACATGCTCGATCTTTTAAAAGAGAAGGGCGCGTCGCACATTAAAATATTTGGCGGTGGTGGTGGTGTGATTGTGCCAGAAGAAATTGCTGAGTTACATGCCTATGGCGTATCGCATATCTTCTCGCCACACGACGGCCAAAAGATGCAATTACAAGGGATTATCAACGAGATGATTGAAACGTCAGATTACGATTTGGCGCATGTGGATATTCCAGAAAAATTTGATCATTTAACCGATAACGAATATAGACAACTAGCGCGTTTAATTACGGGGCTTGATGAAGGAACGGTGTCAGAAAAACAAATTGCTGCTATTGCTAAAAAAGCAGAAGCATCAGCCAAAACACCGGTTTTAGGTATCACGGGTACAGGCGGCGCGGGTAAATCATCACTTACAGATGAATTGATTCGTCGCTTTAGTTTGGAGCTTGAGCACCTAAAAATCGCTGTTATTGCCATTGATCCAACAAAACGTAAAACTGGCGGCGCGTTATTGGGTGACCGTATCCGCATGAATGCGATTAATCATCCAAACATCTACTTCCGCTCTATCGCAACGCGTAACACACAAGGCGAAGTGCCAGCTGCGTTACCGAATATTATTAACGCCTGCAAAGTGGCAAGGTTTGATTTAATCATCGTAGAAACACCGGGCATTGGTCAAGGCGATGCGGGTATCGTGCCGTATGTGAACACGTCCATGTATGTGATGACGCCAGAGTTTGGCGCAGCGAGCCAGCTAGAAAAAATTGATATGCTGGATTTTGCCGACTTAGTGGTGATTAATAAATTTGACCGAAAGGGCAGTGAAGATGCATTCCGTGATGTTAGAAAACAATATCAGCGCAACTTCGAGTTGTTCTCAACACCAATGGAAGACATGCCAATATACGGCACGATTGCGTCAAAGTTTAATGACGATGGTGTTACGGCGCTGTATCAAGGCTTATTAAAAACGTTTGAAAGCAAAGAACTTAATACATGGGAAGGTGATTTTTTTGCACAGGTTGACTTAAAGCGCTCAACAACCAGCTCTTCTATTATTGCCGCAGAACGTCAGCGTTACTTAGCTGAAATTGCCGAAGCAGTACGCAGTTATCACAAGACCATTAAAGAACAAGTAACTATTGCAAGAGAACGTCAACAGTTAACAGAAGCGCAGCGTATGTTGGGGGATACACCTAGCGTTGACGATGCCTTTGCTAAACAAATTGCCAAGCGCGAAGATGCGCTAGATTCACGTTGTAAAAGATTACTGGAAGTATGGGAAGACATAAAAACGGCGTATAAAGAAGACACGTACGTGACGAATATTCGCGGAAAAGAAATAACCACGAATATTGCTACATACTCTCTGTCTGGCACACGTATTCCAAAGGTTTCAACACCCATTTATGAAGACGATGGCGAACAGTTACGCTTCTTGTTGAAAGAAAACGTACCGGGTAATTTCCCTTACACGGCTGGTGTTTTTGGCTTTAAGCGTGAAGGCGAAGATCCTGCGCGTATGTTTGCTGGCGAGGGTGACCCATTCAGAACAAACCGTCGTTTTAAGCTGTTATCGGAAGGTTCTACTGCAACGCGTTTATCAACCGCATTTGATTCGGTCACGTTGTACGGAAACGATCCTGGCGTACGCCCAGATATCTACGGTAAAGTCGGTAACTCAGGTGTATCCATAGCCACATTAGATGATATGAAAGTGTTGTTTGATGGCTTTGATCTTTGCGCGCCAACAACGTCTGTTTCCCTTACTATTAATGGGCCAGCACCAACGCTACTGTCATTCTTCTTAAACACAGCCATTGACCAACAATGCGTTAAGTTTGAAGCAGAAAAAGGGCATTACCCAACGGAAGTCGAGCGCAACGAGATTAAAGATTGGGCGTTAGCCAATGTTCGTGGCACAGTTCAGGCAGATATTTTAAAAGAAGACCAAGGTCAAAATACCTGTATCTTCTCAACTGAATTCAGCCTGAAAATGATGGGCGATATTCAACAATAGAAGTGTTAATCTGTGGATCCAAAAGATAACCCGCTTTAAGCCCCGTAACCAACTTATGTTCCAAGCCTTCAAGCGACAAACCAGAAACCATGATTTTCCCTAAAAATGGATAGTTAATCATACCCGTGCTACCCAGCCTTATTTCTAGGTCAAGGTCTGGCTCACCAAACACTTGGATTTTTATCAGGTCGCCTGGTGCAAGCCTATATTGTTCAACACTCTCTGCATACGCAACATGGGCAGTCGCCAAGTATAAAATCAAAAAGAAACGAGCAACGCATGCCATAAAATTATATCTCCAAAATAAAATGAAAGGCATAACAACAAGCGCTTTCAAGCATCAACACAAATTAAAGTTTACCCAAAAAGGTCAGTGCAAACTCATTTTTTACATAACTTGTACCCACCAAAGTGGAGCTTAGTTTTGTTTGGTTGTAACTTGTCTCAATATCTAGCCATGTATTAAAATCATAATTTAATGCCACACCAATATTGGTATTTTCACGGGTGATGACCATGGTAGTTGCAGTACTAGTGAGTAGTGAGTAAGACTGAATTTGCACGGCAAAGGTGTAAGTACCTGGACTTGCCATGTTAACGCTGATTATTGCATCACCATTTGCATCGGTATCTACACCTGTATCAACCGTGTCTAGA
>JAESRY010000149.1 GCA_016764415.1 Cycloclasticus sp.
GAAAATGACTGGGATGGTTGGAAATATATGACCGAGAAATTGGGCCATAAAGTTCAGTTAGTCGGCGATGATTTGTTTGTTACAAATCCTAATGTTTTCAAACAAGGTATTGATAAAGACATAGCTAATTCAATTCTTATTAAAGTAAACCAAATCGGAACACTAACTGAGACATTAGCTGCTATTAAGATGGCTCATGATTCGGGCTATACATCTGTTGTCTCTCATCGCTCAGGCGAAACAGAAGATACAACCATTGCCGATTTAGCGGTTGCCACGTGCTCAGGTCAAATTAAAACAGGCTCACTTTGCCGTTCAGACCGTGTAGCAAAATATAACCGCCTATTACGTATTGAAGAAGATTTAGGCGCTAACGCGGTGTATGCAGGCAAAAAAGCATTTAAATATCTAAGTTAATTTGAAAATACTGCTTGCCATTTTGTTACTTCTTTTTGGGTATTTGCAATTCAAGCTTTGGGTTGCCGAGGGAAGGGTGCAAGAGGGGTGGCAATTAGAGCAACGAATTGAAATGCTGCGGGGCGAGAACGCAGCGCTTCTTAATCGTAATAATGCATTACAAGCAGAAGTTGATGACCTTAAAACAGGTCATGATGTGATAGAAGAAAAGGCACGCCGAGAACTGGGCTTTGTGGGGAAGGATGAAACCTTTTTTCAATTTATAGAGCCTGATCATGCAAAGTAATGAAAATAAAGTTTGGTGTATTGTCCCTGCAGCTGGTATTGGCTCACGGATGAAATCGAATACGCCAAAGCAATATTTGCAGCTTGGCTTAAAGACGGTTTTGGATAGTACGCTTGAACGCTTATTGGCCTCAGAAAAAATACATAAAATTGTCGTTTGCATTCATGCAGACGATACTTATTGGCAGCAGAGCGAATACGTTAACGACCCACATATACTAATTGATGAAGGCGGCGAGAAAAGGTCGGATTCAGTTTTAAAAGGCTTGAGCCAAATAAAACAAAACACAACAGAAAATATTTGGGTACTGGTTCACGATGCCGCAAGGCCCTGTGTTACGACAGAAGATATAGATTTATTGCTTAATAAAGTATTCCAAACACAAGAGGGTGCAATTTTAGCAAAGCCGATTTATGACACGATTAAAAAGGTATCAGAAGGGCTGTCAGTGAAAACACATGATCGATCTGCTTTATGGTCAGCTCTTACCCCTCAAGTGTTTAAAATAAATGAATTAAGTGAAGCTCTAGAAAGGGCGCGGTTGAATGGGCAGCAAGTGACGGATGAGGCCAGTGCAATTGAACTAATGGCTAAGCCAGTGCATATTGTTGAAGGGAGAGCCGACAATATAAAAATCACTTCACATGAGGATTTAAAATTGGCTCGTTTTTATCTAGAACAACAGGAAAAGGAAGCATGCGCATAGGACACGGTTATGATGCTCACCGATTTACATCGGGTAAAGCGCTAATTTTGGGAGGTGTGGAAGTGCCGTGTGAGTTGGGCTTATTGGCACATTCAGATGGCGATGTTGCACTGCATGCTTTATGTGATGCGTTATTGGGAGCGACAGGCCAAGGAGATATTGGTCAGCATTTCCCAGATACCAGCCAACAATACGCCAATATTGATAGTCGAATTTTACTGCGCAAGGTCTTTTCATTAGTTAAAAACAAGGGGTGCCGTGTGGGTAATATTGACCTTACGATTATTGCTCAAGCACCTAAGCTGGCTCCGTATATATCGCAAATGGTCATTAACATTGCAGAAGATTTAGAAACCAACGTTTCTAACATCAATGTAAAAGCCACAACAACTGAAGGCATGGGTTTTACTGGACGTAAAGAAGGTATTGAGGCCCACGCAGTCGTACTTCTTACCAGCAATAACTAAATATGCCTATGGTCTCTTTTGAGTCACATGTGGATGAGCTGCCATATGCACACGGTGGCACTACGGCATTAGGTGTATTAAGAGAAAAAGCCGAATACTTCAATGTAAATGAGGAACTGTCCTTTCAGCCTTCAGGTGAAGGTGAACACGTGTTTTTACGGATTACAAAGACGGCGCTTAACACGGATGATGTTGTAAAAATATTAGCCATTCACGCGGGCGTTACAAGACGTTCGGTTTCTTATGCAGGTATGAAAGATCGTAATGCAGTAACGACGCAGTGGTTTAGTGTTCAATTGCCGGGTAAAGAAGGGCCTGATTGGACGGCGTTAAATAATGAAACGCTGAAAATTGAAGATATTACCCGGCATAGCAAAAAGTTAAAACGAGGCGCTATTAAGTGTAATAAATTTAAGCTCATCATTTCGCAATTGAAAGGCGATAAAGAACAGCTTGAACAACGTTTGCAAAGCATAAAAACGTTTGGTGTGCCAAATTACTTTATGGAGCAGCGCTTTGGTTACTTATGCCAGAATTTAAGTCGTACATTTGATTGTTTCTCGAAAGAGGGATTAATAAAAAACAAAAAAATGCGAGGTTTGTTTTTATCGTCAGCACGGTCGTGCTTGTTTAATCAAGTACTGGCTGAACGAGTTCGTGAAAACACATGGGACAAACCTTTGGACGGCGACGCTTTTATACTGGCTGGAACACGGCAATATTTCAAAGAAGAAACGATTACAAACGGTATTCAGGATCGTGTGCTTAAACATGATATACACCCATCAGGGCCATTATTCGGCACGGGTAATGTCATTGTGTCGGATATTGTTGAAAGTATTGAAGCAGATGTGATGTTAAACAATACAATTTTTTGTGATGGCCTGATTAAGCATAAAGTGAAATCAGCCCGTCGTTCGTTACGATCTATACCTGCTAATTTAAGTTTTGAATGGTTGTCGAATGATAAACTCCAATTATCTTTTAGCTTACAATCGGGTTGCTATGCAACGGCTGTTATACGTGAATTGTGTGATACGAAAACACAGCATGCAAATTAGGATTATTGATGGATTTTGAACAAATTATTGCCCTAGGTTTATTGCAAGGGCTGACTGAGTTTTTACCTGTTTCTAGCTCAGCGCACCTGATTTTATTGCCCCTGCTTCTCGGTTGGGAAGATCAGGGTTTAGCTTTTGATGTAGCCGTTCATGTGGGTACGCTACTCGCGGTTGTCACTTATTTTAGGAAAGATTTATCCAAGTTAGTGGTCGGCTTGTTTGCGTCAGTTTTCAAAAAAACGCAGACTAAGGAAAGTTATTTAGCTTGGATGGTTGTAATTGGCACAATACCTGTTGGCTTAGTGGGTCTGTTCGCGGGTAATTTAATTGAAATTTATCTTAGATCACCCATTGTGATTGCTGTTGCAACGATAGTTTTCGGCTTGGTTCTATGGTGGGCAGATATCAAGGGCGAGCGTTCAAAAAACGAATATAAAGTCACCGTGAAAGATGCAGCAACGGTAGGCATGTTTCAGGTATTAGCGCTTATTCCTGGTACTTCACGATCGGGCATTACCATGACAGCAGGGCTGTTTTTGGGTTTAACACGTGAAGCGTCAGCGAGATTTTCATTTTTATTATCAGTGCCACTTATCTTTTTAGCAGGCAGCTTAAAATCTTATGAATTGATGACTAGCGACGTGCTAATTAACTGGTTTCCAATAATTGCCGGCGTCATTGTTTCTTCATTAAGTGCCTTTGCATGTATCTCCGTGTTTTTGAAAATGCTTGAGAGAGTAGGCATGTTGCCGTTTGTTATTTACCGGTTAGGATTGGGAGCTTTCTTGCTTTACTTATACGCCGCTTGATTGATGTGACTTGAGCAATACATAGACAGCACCTGTGCCGCCATCTCGTTGCTGCGCTGATGTAATCGCCAGTACAGAGGCTTGGCTTTTCAAAAAGTTGAATGTGAAGTTTTTTAATATCGGATACTGGTTTTCAGAGCCGGTGCCTTTACCGTGAATAATCATTACGCAGCGGTGTTTGTTTTCAATTTGCTCGACTAAAAAACCCGCCAAATATACATGGGCTTGTTGTTTATTTAACCCATGTAAATCTAAAACATCATCAATAGAAAAGGCACCACGTTTTAGGCGTCGGATTGTTTTGTGTTGTAACCCTTGGCGTGCAAAAAATACGCTGTCAGCTGATTTGATGGAATCATGTTCTTCAGTAATAAACTCAGGTGCTTGAGTATGTTGTTCGATATGCCTTTTTGTTGGTTTAAGTTTTGGCTTGTCAGCAATGGGGTTGTATTTATCGGTCTTAATGGGCTTAACATCGCTCATGGATTGCTGAAACAGAAGATAATCTTCGTCTGAACTGAGGTGTTTGTTTTTATCTTCAGGCATAATAAGAGTTTAACAAATTTAATCATGGGCGTTTTTAAGGGCACCGTGTTCGAGCAAAATTAATGCATATTTTAATAAGTAATGATGATGGTTATCTTGCGCCTGGGTTAACCGCCTTAGCTAAGAAGTTGGCTGAAATTTCCCGCGTGACAGTGGTCGCGCCAGATAGAAATCGTAGCGCCGCGAGTAACTCTTTAACGCTCGATATGCCACTGCGGGCTGAGCGAATGGCTAATGGTTTTTTTAGTGTTGACGGAACCCCAACTGATTGTGTGCATTTGGCCATTACGGGCTTGCTTGAAACAGAGCCCGATATTGTAGTGTCGGGTATTAATAATGGCGAAAATATGGGCGATGATGTTTTGTATTCAGGAACCGTCGCAGCAGCTACAGAAGGGCGTTTTTTAGGTCTGCCATCTATGGCAGTATCGATTAACGCAAGAATGCCTCAGCACAATGAGACGGCAGCCATTATTGCCGCACGCTTGCTTGAAGAATTATTAAAAAACGAGTTGCCTGCCGATACCATCTTGAATGTTAATGTGCCTGATTTACCGCTGAGTGAAATTAAGGGACTTAAATCGACGCGATTAGGTCAGCGACATCGTTCAGAGCCTGTTATTGAAGGTAGAGACCCTAGAAACAAGAAGATTTATTGGGTGGGCCCGCCAGGTGCGCACCAAGATGCCGGTGAGGGAACTGATTTTCATGCAGTTGAACACGGTTATGTGTCAATTACGCCATTGAAAATCGATTTAACTAATCATCAGCGCTTAAATCAACTGGATGATTGGCTGAAAGAGATTGAGCTATGAAAGAGCACTTAGGCATTGGTATGACCTCGCAACGCACACGTGACCGTCTTATCGTTCATTTACAAGAGCTGGGTATAAAAGATCAGCGTGTGTTATCTATGATGAGAAAAATACCTAGGCACCTTTTCGTTGCTGAAGCCCTTGCTAGCCGTGCATATGAAAATTCATCCTTGCCCATTGGACACGGACAAACTATTTCACAACCTTACATGGTCGCTCGAATGACGGAGCTGTTAATAGAAGATGGAATCCCCGAAAATGTTTTAGAAGTGGGAACAGGCTCTGGCTATCAATCATCCGTACTAGCGAGCTTAATACCTCGGGTTTTTTCAGTTGAGCGAATTCGACCATTGCAGGAGCAGGCCAAAAAGGTATTGTCGGATGTCGGTTTTAGAAATATTAACTTCAAGCATTCTGATGGTGGATGGGGCTGGAATGCTTGTGGCCCTTATGATGGAATATTAGCCGCTGCTGCGCCAGCTGAAATTCCGGTAAAGCTTTTAGAGCAACTAACAGTTGGCGCGAAATTGATTATCCCTGTAGGGGAAGAAGGGCATCAGGTATTACAACGTGTGACGCGAACAGAGTTAGCATATGAGGTTGAAACTATTGAACCCGTTAGCTTCGTGCCCTTTCTTAAAGGTAGGGTTTAGGGGTATTAAGAATGTTTAAACGTTTATATAACTTGGTTTTATCATGGGCTGAACACCCTAAAGCCTCACGGTACCTACTGGGCCTGAGTTTTGCCGAATCATCTTTTTTCCCAATACCCCCTGATGTGATGCTCGCACCTATGTGCCTGGCAAAACCATCGAACAGCTTTCATTTTGCAATGCTGACGACCTTAGGTTCTGTATTCGGTGGAATGTTTGGTTATTTTATAGGCTGGTATTCTTTTGACTTGGTTGAGCCGCTTATTGAAACTTTCCACTACACGGATAAAATTGAGTTAGTTAAAACATGGTTTGCCGACTGGGGTTTTTGGGCTATTTTAATCGCCGGGTTTTCACCTATTCCGTATAAATTATTTACCATAGCGGCAGGCATGTTGGGAATGATGTTTATTCCTTTTGTTTTAGCCTCAATTGTTGGTCGTGGAGCACGTTTTTATTTGGTCGCCTTTTTAGTTTCATTAGGGGGCGAGAACCTGCGGAATAAACTGAATGATTATGTGGAAATGATAGGTTGGGTAACGACTATTGTGATTGTTTTAGGTTTGCTAGTTTATAAGTTCTACTAATTCAAATAACGTGCACCCTAGAAGAAAAATCTTTGTATTAATAACCACCGTACTTCTGGGTCTATTACTTATTTCATGCAGCTCTGGTGATATACGAGCCCCTGTTTATGATAAACACGCCCCGTCTGTAAAAAAAGGTTCGAGCAATGAATATCGAGTAGGAAAGGGGGATACTTTATTCTCTATTGCCTGGCAAAATGGTTTGGATTACAAACTTTTAGCGCAATGGAATCAAATTTCAGCCCCCTTTACGATTTATACAGGGCAAAAAATAAGCTTGTTAGCTAAAAAAACATCCTCTAGAAGCAAATTAAAAAAAGTTAAAAAAACAAAAAAAATACATATAAAACAAAAAGTAACAAAGAAAACTTCAACTCTTTCTAGTAATAAGTTAAAGTTAGCTTGGCAGTGGCCGATAAAAGTTAAGAGGCTAGAAAAAGGTGTTGTAAAATCAGGCGTTGTTTTAGTGGGTAAACCTGGTGAGCTGATTCGCAGTAGCGAGGGCGGCAAAGTTGTTTATGCTGGTAATGGTCTTAAGGGATATGGTAACTTATTGATTGTAAAGCATAGTAATGACTATTTAACTGCTTACGGATACAATAAAAAATTATTGGTTAAGGAAGGACGTTACGTAAAAAAAGGCCAAGCAATAGCTGAAATTGGCCAAGATAATAAAAAACGTAAGATTCTTTTTTTTGAAATGAGGCGACACGGAAAAGCTGTTTCGGTCACTAAGTACTTGCCTAAATTGGGGAGATAAGATGCAAGGAAAGAGCAAGATATCGTCAACGGACGGACTAAGAAAAAAAGCGAAAAAGTCTAGTACAGACCCAACTCAATTATATTTAAATGACTTGGGCGCAGCAGCATTATTAAGCGCTGAAGAAGAGATACATTATGGTCGTCTTGTTCAAAAAGGGGATCAGCCAGCTAGACAAAGGATGATTGAGAGTAACCTTCGTTTAGTCGTGAAAATTTCCAGACGTTATATGAATAGGGGCCTACCCATGCTAGACCTTATTGAAGAAGGGAATCTTGGATTAATTCGAGCCGTAGAAAAATTTGATCCTGAAAAAGGATTTAGGTTTTCAACCTACGCAACTTGGTGGATTCGCCAAACTATTGAACGTGCGATTATGAATCAAACGAGGACGATACGTTTACCGATTCACATAATAAAAGAGATGAACATTTATCTTAGAAAAGCGCGTGAATTAAGTCAAATACTTGACCGTGAAGCCAGCGCTGAAGAAGTAGCTGAAGTAACGGGTAAGCCTGTAGAAGTGATTGAAAAAATGTTTCGCATGAATGCGGAACACGTGACATCCTTAGATATTTCTGTATCAAAAGATTCTGATCAAGAATTATTGGACACAGTCGTTGACCACGATGCTAAAGAGCCCACTGACATTCTTCAGTCTGAAGAGGTTCGTGATAATTTAGAACAATGGCTAGAACTTCTCAGCGATAATCAAAGGGAAGTCATTTCACGTCGATTTGGTGTGCGTGGGCACCACCCATCTACCTTAGAGCAAGTGGCGAAGGAAATGGGTGTTACGCGAGAACGCGTAAGACAAATTCAGATGAAGGCATTACAATCATTACGTTCAATTCTTGAAAACGAAGGGATGTCTGCCTCTGTCTTATTACACTAAAACTTCGCTTTAAATCCCCATAGTGATACTTTAGCATTGACAGCTAAAATGCAGATGGGTACTGTATCTCGCTCGCTTTCAATTTAGTTAAAACCTTTACTATCATGCATGAATTCGCAAGAATAAAACGTCTCCCACCTTATGTCTTTAATATTGTTAATGACTTAAAGGCGCAGGCGCGT
>JAESRY010000194.1 GCA_016764415.1 Cycloclasticus sp.
TCGGATAAATGACTGCCGCCACCGGCGTTATAGTTAATGGTCAGTTCTTCATCTTTTTTAATAGCACGGGTGGCAATGTAGTTGATGGCTTCATCGTCTGGCACGGCTTGATAACGCAGATTAGCGGGGTTGTCGTGATTGTATAAGCTGCCAAATCCCAATGCGAGGGCATGCGAGGGTGTAGTGCTAGCAAGGTTGCCCCAATTAAAGACCATCGTTTTTAGGCGAGGCGGTAGTTGATCATAGGGGCGTAATAAAATAATAATAGGGCATTGTTCAACGATCTCACCTTCTGCAAAGTCTCTATTTGCAAACGCACCACGACCTTTTATTGTGCCGGTGTCTTTAATATAGACATCTGCTGAGTGAAGGGTATTTATCATCTTTTAGTTCAGAGTTGATGGGGCGAAGGTGACCAGTTCTGCCGCTTCGGGTGACTCAGCTGGCACCGCCATTGGGCAAGCGCTGTCGGGTATCACTTCCAAATCAAATAACTCAGTGACATTGCCGTCTATACGGAACCAGTCAACGCAGCTATTGGTGCTTAAATCAATTATCTGTACACCACACCAAGCTTCTGAATCAGCTTGTTTTAGTTTTTCATCCAGCGCTAAGCCTTCAAAACGTTTATAACGGGGTTTTGATAAGCCGACAAAGGCGAAGTTGCCATAAAAAGCTAGCCCGCGGGTAAAGCCTGGGCAGAATACTTTTGGTTCAAATTGTCCCGCACCATCGTCATCTATATTAACCACACCTAGTTCACCGGTACCTGAATTAAGCAACCAAAGCTTGCCGTCATACATTCTTGGCGAATGCGGCATGGATAAGCCTTCGCAGACAATTTTATTGGTTTTTACGTCTATGACGACACCGCCATCACCACGGCGATCACGCCAACCGTCAATGGTGTTTGATTTACTCACAGCGGTGACATAGCGTGGCTCACCGTCTTGCATGGCCATGCCATTAAGATGACAACGGTCTTCATCGACTAAGGCGGAGATAAACGGTGGTCGCCATAATTCAACAAAACTATGGCGCTCTGCCACGGTGGCTATGCAGTTAAAGCGGGTGTTAATAAAGACGGGTTGGCCATCATTATTAATACCGACATCGTGCGCATCTAAATGCCCAGTGACGTGAACACGACGAGGAACAAAGCAAGTGTCAAAGGTATTGTTGATTTGCTGGTTTGCCTCAAGAATATTTTCAAAGCGCATGATTTGATAGCCACCGGTCATGGTGAGGCTACCTTTTTTATCCATGCACAAACCCATCGGTTTAGGCAAGCCTGTTTGATGGACGTTAATGCCGCCTTCTACATTACGACCAATAAAATACAGTAAGCCAGATTGGTAAGAGGTAAAGGCAATGGAGATATTGAGCTTTTGCAATTTAGCAAGCAATCCACCCGATACGGAGTATTCAACCTTATTATTAGCCGCTTTTTCTTCGGCTGCGTAAGCCTGCGCATTTGTTGCTGCGTCGGCTGTTTTGTTTTGCTCTTTTTGTGCGTCTTTATTACTCACGACCTTCACTCCTGTAATTTTAAATAGGCAAGACTTTAGCATAAAATCAGCCCGTCATTTTATTGCGTGACACTCAGGCTGCCAGTATTTGTTCTGGGCATAGGTTGATTTTTTTGGGGCATGCTCTAAAATGCCCTCTCTTGAATAAGGAACGCTGCGCCAGGATTCCCCTGCTAGGCTTATTCAAGATGTCGGTTTTAAACCGATTAGTTAACGGCGTTCATTATTAACAGGAAACTGAAATAATGGGCGTTGCATCTAGGTAATTTACCTGTCTGCCACTGTTGGCAACGATATGTCCCTCCTATAGTTCAGTGCCTATTTAAACAATGAGGCAAGCTTACAATGAGCAATAATTTTATTTTTACATCTGAATCGGTATCCGAAGGGCATCCAGATAAAGTAGCCGATCAAATTTCTGACGCGATGTTAGACGCGCTGTTAAAACAAGATTCAGCATCTAGAGTTGCGGTAGAAACGATGGTGAAAACCGGCATGGTGATATTGGCGGGTGAAGTAACCACCAATGCATGGGTGGATACCGAGGAATTGGTTAGAAAAGTCGTTAAAGATATCGGCTATGACAAGCCAGAAATCGGCTTTGACTGGCAAAGCTGTGCGGTACTAAATGCGATTGGCAAACAGTCTCACGATATTGCCATAGGCGTTGATGATTCCGAAGATCACGAGCAAGGTGCGGGCGACCAAGGCTTGATGTTTGGTTATGCTTGTGATGAAACAGACGTGCTGATGCCAGCACCGATTACCTATTCACACTTGTTGGTTCAAAAGCAGGCGGAAGTGCGTAAGTCGGGCAAATTAGATTGGTTGCGTCCTGACGCGAAAAGCCAACTCACCATGCGCTATGAAAACAATAAGCCCGTAGGCGTTGAGGCGGTTGTGTTGTCTACACAGCACGCGCCAGATATTAGTTTGAAAGATTTGCGCGAAGCGGTGATTGAAGAAATCATCAAGCCTGTGTTGCCTGAAGAGTGGTTTGCGGGTTGCTTGGCTGAAAATATTCATATTAACCCAACAGGCCAGTTTATTATTGGTGGGCCGGTGGGTGATTGTGGACTGACTGGTCGTAAAATAATTGTCGATACGTACGGCGGTATGGCGCGTCACGGTGGCGGTGCGTTTTCAGGTAAAGATCCGAGCAAAGTGGATCGATCTGCTGCGTATATGAGTCGATATGTTGCTAAAAACATCGTTGCGGCGGGTTTGGCGACGCGTTGTGAAATCCAAGTGTCGTATGCGATTGGCGTAGCAAAGCCCACATCCATTTCGGTTGAAACGTTTGGCACGGGCGTGATTGATAATGACAAAATTGCAACACTGATCAGCGAACACTTTGATTTACGCCCTAAAGGTTTGATTGCAGCGCTTGATTTGAAGCGCCCAATTTATCAACAAACAGCGGCTTATGGGCACTTTGGCCGTGAGTTGCCAGATTTCACATGGGAAAGAACAGATAAAGCCGATGAGTTGCGTTCAGCAGCCGGCATTTAATTAATTTTATAGAGAGTTTAAAAATGAGCACAGAAAATTTTACAGATTATAAAGTCGCCGATATGTCGTTGGCATCATGGGGTCATAAAGAAATAGCGATTGCTGAAAACGAAATGCCAGGGTTAATGGCGTTGCAAGATGAGTTTGGCGAAAGCAAACCATTGGCAGGTGCTCGTGTTGCGGGCAGTTTGCATATGACGATTCAAACAGCGGTGTTAATTAAAACGATGATTGCCTTGGGCGCGGAAGTTCGTTGGTGTTCTTGCAATATTTTTTCAACGCAAGACCATGCAGCAGCGGCGATTGCTGATTTAGGTATTCCTGTGTTTGCTTGGAAAGGCGAAACGATTGAAGAATACTGGTGGTGTACGGAACAAATGATGACGTGGCCAGGTGACGTCGAAGCGAATATGATTTTAGATGATGGTGGCGATGCGACGTTGTTACTACACAAAGGCGTTGAGTTTGAAAAAACCGGTGTTGTGCCAGATGCTAAAGATGGCGATAACGAAGAGTGGGTGGCTATTCTTGAAGTGCTGAGCCGTACCTTGAAAACATCGTCTGACCGATGGACAAAAATGGCGGATAGCGTGAAAGGCGTGACCGAAGAAACGACTACTGGCGTGCACCGCTTGTACCAAATGCAAGAAGCGGGCGAATTATTATTCCCAGCGATGAACGTGAATGATTCTGTAACGAAAAGTAAATTCGATAACCTATACGGTTGCCGTGAATCATTATTAGATGGTATTAAGCGTGCAACAGATGTGATGATTGCGGGAAAAATTGCAGTGGTTATAGGCTATGGCGATGTTGGCAAAGGCTGTGCGCAAGCATTCAGAGGCATGGGCGCAACAGTGGTGGTTACAGAAGTGGATCCTATTTGTGCGCTTCAAGCGGCGATGGAAGGCTACCGCGTAGTACGTATGGATGATGTGGCGAATCAAGGCGATATTTTCGTCACCACAACGGGCAACTTAGGCGTGATTAATCACGACCATATGGTGGCGATGAAAAATGAAGCGATTGTTTGTAATATCGGTCATTTCGATTCTGAAATTGATATTGCTTCATTAGAACAATACGAATGGGAAGAAGTGAAGCCGCAAGTGGACCACATTATTTTTCCTGATGGCAAACGCATTACTTTATTAGCGAAAGGCCGATTAGTGAATTTAGGTTGTGCAACAGGTCACCCTAGTTTTGTGATGTCGGCATCGTTCACTAACCAAGTGATGGCTCAAATGGAGTTCTTTATGAACGGTGATGCGTATAAAAATGAAGTATACGTACTGCCAAAAACATTAGACGAAAAAGTAGCGCGTTTGCATTTGAGCAAAATTGGTGTAAACCTAACCGAATTAAGCCAAGAGCAAGCAGACTATATTAATGTGCCTGTTGAAGGCCCTTACAAACCAGATCATTACCGTTATTAAACTATGGCATTAGAATCAAATCAGCCGATTAGCTTCGAGTTTTTCCCGCCTAAAACGGAAGAAGGTCGAGAAAAGTTATTAGGCGTTAGTCAAAAGCTGGGTCAATTAGACCCCGCTTATTTCTCAGTGACCTTTGGCGCAGGTGGTAGTACGCAACAAGGCACGATTGATACCGTGTTGGATATTAAAAAGCAGGGTTTCTCTGCCGCACCACATTTGTCTTGCGTTGGGTCTACAAAAGAAAATATTCGTGAGATTTTAACGAATTATAAAAACAATGGTATTGATCGAATTGTCGCCTTACGTGGCGACATTCCATCCGGCATGTTAGATGTGGGTGAGTTTCGTTATGCCAATGAACTGGTTGCTTTTATTCGTCAAGAAACGGGCGATCATTTTCATATTGAAGTAGCCGCGTACCCAGAGACACATCCGCAAGCGGCTAATGCTCAAGTAGATATGCTTAATTTTAAGCAAAAAGTTGAAGCAGGCGCAGATAGTGCCATTACTCAATATTTCTTCAATTTTGAGGCGTACATTCGCTTTATAGAAGATTGCGACAAAATGGGCGTTCACTTACCTATCGTGCCCGGCATTATGCCGATTACGAACTATTCACAATTAGCTCGATTCTCAGATATGTGTGGCGCAGAAATACCGCGTTGGATTCGTCAGCGTTTAATTGGTTTTGCAGATGACCGTGAGTCAATCAAAGCCTTTGGTGCGGATGTGGTGAGCGAGTTGTGCCAATCATTATTGGATTACGGCGCACCTGGCCTGCATTTTTATAGCATGAACCAAGCAGAAGCGAGTTTAGCTATTTGCCGTAACTTAGGTGTAGATAAGGCATGAGTGATAAAAAAGAAGTAGCCTGCGCGATTTATAAAACTAAAAAACGTGATGGCCTGTATTTGTACGTAAAAGAGCAGGACGAATTTTCAGACGTACCTGATGAGGTCATGAAGCAATTTCCTGAGCCTGAGTATGTGTTTGATTTAATGCTGTCTGCCGATAGGCCGCTAGCACGTGAGAATGTTTTAATCGTCATGAAAGGTCTTGCTACAGACGGTTTTCACTTGCAAATGCCGCCGAGACCAGAAATCCCCATCAGGACCATTGAAATGCCGGATAGTTTGCACGGCTAGTTATGCGTATTTCGCGGCTTTTTATAGAGCACGATTTAGCAGAAGGCTTGTTACTCAGCTTAGAGTCGGACGCCGCACATTATTTGCGTAATGTACTGCGTTTAAAAAAAGGCTTCCTACTAACCGTCTTTAATGGACAAGGCGGTGAATATGCCGCTACCGTGCATGAAGTTCACCGTAAAGCCGTTGTGTTGGATATAGGCATTTGGCGAGATGTTGATTTAGAATCGCCACTAAAAATAGAGCTTGGCTTAAGTGTGTCGCGTGGCGAACGCATGGATGTTGCCATTCAAAAAGCAACTGAGCTGGGCGTAGCCGTTATTACGCCGGTTATTACTGAACACTGCGTTGTAAAATTAACCGATGAAAGACGCTTGCAGCGCCACCAACATTGGCAAAGTATTGTTTATAGAGCGTGCGAGCAATGTGGCCGTAATGTCCCCCCAATATTAAACATAACAACTGACTTAGCGCAGTGGCTAGGAGGTGACTTACCGGCAAGCCGTATTATTTTTGAGCCGGGTAAATTGGACACGCTGAAAAGCTATAAAAAGCCGGAAGGTTCAGTTTCTGTACTGATAGGTCCAGAAGGTGGCTTTTCGGAACAAGAGGTAGTTGGTGCTGAAACGTCTGGTTTTACAGCGTTAGGTTTTGGCCCGAGAGTGGTTAGAAATGAAACTGCGGCGATTGCTTCGATAGCGGCAATGCAGGTGCTTTGGGGTGATATGGGATGACCAGTCCAGTCCCTTCCTCCTAGCAGGGGGAAGGTTAGGATGGGGGTTGGCTCATCAATTTATACTATTTAGTTATATTTTGGCTGTTCGCTGCCGCGAGGGCTTTCATTTCTTTTGTTCACCCAAAAGCACCAAAGGCATAAGTCTCATCTTTGCAGATAAAAAACCATCTGCAATTCGACTAAAAACAGAAACAAAGAAAAGGTCGCCCAAATCGCAGTAATTATTCATTTTCGGGCTCGCGCTAAACTCGCTATGCTCTACCCAAAGGGCATAAGTCTTACTCAAATGATAAAGCTATTTGGTGCGGCTTTAAAACAACGCGCCCACTTATTCGAAATTATTTAAGCTTTTAACGCGATAAAGGGAGTGGTGAAAAATCAAAAACTTTCACGATACTTATTTTGACTTTATTTCCCGCTTGCTCACATTGAAAAACTAATCCTTTAAATAGGGTTTTCTACTGTGGCTGCTTGAGCCTGTTTTTAGGCGAGTTCCACAGTAGCTATTTCAATGATTAGTTTTGAAAGAACCCTTTAGGGTGAGAGCGCATGGGTGGCATTTTTCTGGTTACTCTTTTGTTGCTATAGACAAAAGAGTCACTCGACCTTTAGGGCGAAACCTTAACTATATGTTTAAATAGCGCTAAAGAATAATCAGTGCTTTATGCTGGAATTGACATGTAAAAGGTAGTTTATATAACGAGACTTATGAGCAAAACTAAAAATAATCATTGGAGTTCCCCATGCGTTTAGGCGTTGTAATGGACCCTATTGGGTCGATCAATATCAAAAAAGATACCACTTTTTCTATGTTGCTAGAAGCCCAGCGCAGAGGTTGGGAGCTTGTTTATATGGAACCAGCGGATTTATACCTTGATGAAGGCAAGGCGATGGCGTCGTGCCAGTCTTTATCTGTAGAGCGAAATCCTTTGACATGGTTTGAGCTAGGCGAAAAGAAGGACAAGCCTTTGGCTGACCTAGACGTGATTCTAATGCGTGTCGATCCGCCGTTTAATATGGATTATATCTACAGTACTTATTTACTGGAACAAGCGGAAGCGGACGGTGTTTTGGTGGTTAACAAGCCGCAAAGCTTACGGGATGCAAACGAAAAGCTTTTTACTGCTTGGTTCCCCGATTGCTGTGCGCCAACGCTGGTGACATCACAAATGGATCGTATTCGCGAGTTTCTGAAAAAACACGAAGACATTATTATTAAACCGCTTGATGGAATGGGTGGCGCATCTATCTTTAGATTGAAAAAAGCAGATCACAATTTAGGTGTTGTGCTGGAAACGATGACAGATCACGGTAAAACGCTGGCGATGGTTCAGCGTTATTTGCCTGAAATTAAACAAGGCGATAAAAGAATCCTCATTATTAATGGTAAGCCAGTGCCTTATGGTTTGGCGCGTATTCCGGCAGATGGTGAAACACGTGGCAACCTAGCTGCTGGCGGTAGGGGTGAAGGTCGTGAGCTGACAGATAGAGACCATTGGCTTTGCGAACAGATCGGTCCAAAACTAGTTGAGAAGGGATTATTTTTTGTAGGGCTGGATGTGATTGGTGATTACGTAACAGAGATTAATGTGA
>JAESRY010000150.1 GCA_016764415.1 Cycloclasticus sp.
ACGACGCCACGGTGCTAAGTACATTGCCATAAGTTTTAACTTCAACATTAGGTTTTGAAAAATGCGGCTCAAATAGATGGCGTTTCGATTGACTAGTAAAATGCCAGTATTCACCCCAAGAATCCACACCCTCTCGTCTAGCAACTCTGGTGATACCATGTGAAGTAACCAAGACAACACCACCGGGTTTTAAAATCCGATGAAGCGTCTCAACTGCAGCCTGTACATCATATATCATCTGCAATGTTTGAGTGATAATAATACAATCAAAACTGTCATCGGCGATATTATCTGCTTGCGTCAGGTCGGCCACAATCGTTGCCTTAGGGTTGCCCTCAACATAATTGAGTACGTCGCTTTGTTGCACCTTATCGGCGCCAAATTTTAACGTATAAAGCGGTTCTCCCATCTCAAGAACACGGCCTTTAATGTCTGATGAATGACTTTTCAAAAAACTCTCAATATAATATCTTTCTACATTGATCAGGTCGCGATCAATGCCGAATATTGGACTGATCGGTGACAACCTGCGCAAACCACCAAAATCCACCTGGCCAACAGGTACCGACTGAAGTTTATATTTCCGTTGGACACCTCTAATTGTCGCCCTAATTCCAGGCGGCAATATAACTGTTGCGATATTACGAATTATTGATGCCATTTTGGCGCGTATAGGCATATATAAAACCCCAATTATCTATTCTTAGTGATAGCTAAACTTTAACATTTATACGACTTATCACAAATAAAAATATTATCAAAAGCCAACATATCTTTAAACTCAATGCGATATTAAAAAGAAAAGCTCCTTCTGCAGTACGCAAACTGCATAAAAATTGCATACTCATAAATTTAAAGTATATGCAATTGAACTATTTGGTGCTATATTTTATTTTAATAATAATGGGCTGATACACTCATCAGAACAATATACACAGGGGAAAAACGGATGAATGATACTGTTGGGGATGGAATAGGTGCGCAACGCGGAAACTGGAAATTTAGTGGTGAAACTGCAGCAAATTTTGATAAGCACGTAAGTAAATCAGTACCCTTATATACCGAAGGACATCAACTGATTTGTGACATAAGTGATTTTTTCATAAAACCAGATTCGGTCATTTATGAGGTTGGTTGTTCTACCGGAAGCCTTACATTAAAACTCGCTAAACACAATAAAAACAAACCAGAGGCGCGATTCATCGGTGTTGATATTGAACCTGACATGATTGAAGTTGCAAACCAAAAAGCACAAACACATAGTAATTTAAATACCGAATTTTTAAGTGATGACATGATGAATGTCGAGATGATTAAGGCCGATATGATCGTCTGTTATTACACCGTGCAGTTTATCAAAACTTCTGTTCGACAGGACCTCATCAACAAATTATATCAAAACTTAAATTGGGGTGGCTCTTTGTTACTTTTCGAAAAAGTCAGAGGTGCTGACGCAAGATTCCAAGATATTCTTACCAGTTTATACACAGACTATAAACTACGTGCTGGTTATTCAGCGGATGATATTGTCACTAAAAGCCAGAGTTTAAAAGGTGTTCTTGAGCCTTTTTCATCACAAGCTAATATTGATATGTTAAAACGCGCCGGCTTCAGTGATATTAATACAGTACTGAAGTATCTGTGTTTTGAAGGCTTTTTAGCAATTAAGTAACAAATATAGCCCGCTAAATTCCTCTGGTTACAGCGTTTTGGTTATACCAAAATACCTGAAAACCAAAGCACATCCTTCTAATTCATCTCGTACTACGGTAAAACAATTGTATAGTCGTCATTTAGGAATGCTTACCCGTAATTAAGTTATTTGAATACCTCGCCTGCATGTATGCCTAAAATCTAAGTAGGCATGGGCTTATATATTGTTCAGGTAGAGGATTAATTACCTTCAATATCAAAATTCTTATCATCCTTAATTTTGGACAGTTTATGCATATCACTTATTAAAGACTTATCTAGTAAAGGAGCAAGAAGAATAAAAACTGTAATTCCAGAAATACTCAAAATTATAGACTCCTCGCCGAAACGATTTATCAACAATAAAATTAGCATCGCCAAACAAACTGGGCGCCATACAATATCAATTGAAGGGATAGGTGCAACTTTCTTAATAGCATATAAGTGCGCTACAAACCAAACTATACCTGAACAAAAGACCATTGCTACAGCCCCTCCTAAAGGACCGTAATACGGGATAAGTAAAAGCCCAATGACAATGGTAGTAACTGTTCCTGCTAATTGCGCAAAAAGCACATAACGCTGCTTCTCTTTTGCAATTAAAGCCCAGCGCGCATGACCATTTAATAAAGTTAGAGGCAAGCTCCAGACTAAGACTGACATTGGCAATGCAGCCTCGACAAAAACCTCACCAAAAACAATTACGGATATCCACTTTGCTAATAAACTAACTGTTAAGGCAATAGCTATCCCAACCCAAGCAGTAACACGGAATGATGGCCAGACTATTTGCTCGAACGCTAAAGTTGAATGTTGCAAACGATATGAGACAGCAGGAAACAAACTAAAGTGATAAACCATACTAAAAGTAATAATTGCATTAACAACCCGATGCGCAGAACCCAGCCAGGCAGTTGATACTCCGCCTATAAGAAGAGCCACTAATAAAGTAGGAAGATATTGGTTTAATGCCCAAACGACATTACTTGCCCCCACTGAAAATGCTTTCTTTATCATGTAAAGTGCTTTTTGCGGTTTTATTCTTATACCAATAGGGACTTTTGCTACCCTTTGCAGCACCAAAAAGTAAAAAGCTGTGAGGGCTGCTGCCGCAACTTCAATGTAGGCCACTTTTGTTAAATCTTTAGCCGACTTAACAAACAAAACAACACAAACAAAATAAAACACCATTTTCAACGCTTGATTGAATGAAACCAAGCGCATCTTTTCCATACCTTGAAATAACCAACTTTGGTTCCAAACAATACCAAATAAAGCAAAAGCCATTATAAATATTAATTCTTTGGTTGGGGGCGAATTGCCCATCACCTCTGCAATAACCCACATGCTAGGCACTGCGATTAAAGCCAACACCAAACGGCTTCCAGGAATCAATCGAGCGTATGAATTGATAGTTTCTGGTTTACGACTAATTTCTCTAGCACCTATAGGCCCAAACCCAAACTGTACTAATAACGTCAATATGGCAAGCAAAGCAAGCGCAACTTCAACTGAGCCATATGCTGTAGGACCAAGAATTCGAGCCAGATAGGCAAAGGCAGCAAAGCCAGCAACCTTACCAATCATTTCCCCACCAGATAAGAAGATAAAATCCCACAATGCTTTGAAATTTGAGTTACTCATACAGACTCTCAGATATCGACTCTATCAGCACTAGAGAAAACGAAATTTTTTCAGTTTCACCGAAAAGCTAAAATTAAATTCACTGCACTTTTTCAACATTGTTTTATTATTTTAATAATGAATGAATTTTACACTTACGGTTCTAACCTTTTGAGGATAGATTTATTTTTATTTTTGATAGCAATTCTTTTTATAATTGCAAAATAAGCCTGCATTGAAGCCTCTTGACTCCATCTATCATCGTAAGCCTTTCTTCCCGCTACACCCATACCATCTCTGAGTATCTTATCACTGGCTAGTTTTGTCATTGCCTCACTTAATTGAGCTTCGTTATTAAAAATAAAACCTGCACCACTATAAGCGATAATTTCAGGAAATGGACCGAGCTCACGTGCAATGATCGGCGTTTTTGTTCTAAAAGCTTCCAGTACAACTAATGGAAAAACTTCATAACAGATTGAAGGCATTATTGCTGCAATTGCCATGGCATACAAAGGAATGATATCGATAGGCGCTAACCAGCCCAAAAAATGCACATGGTTGTAGCCTTCAGCTAACTTCTTTAATTCTTTTTCATAAACCCCTGACCCAACAATCAATAGATCAGCAGGAGCTGATTCATTATTAAAAAGAGGTATGATATCTTGAAGTCCTTTTATAATTTCAAGCCTACCAACAAACAAAAAATAGGGCTTTTGTTCAATTACGGTATCACTTTTTTTGCCCACCAAGTTATCTGGTATATAGGAAGGAAGAACCTCCATTTCTCTAAACAACCCAAACTCTTTATGTTTTTTCGCACTAAAATCACTCGGCGAGCAAAGAGCATCAACATGTTTCATTTTCCTCTCCAACAAACCTAACTTCCGCCATAGTTGGGGCGGACGTTTAAAGTGCATTGAGCACCTTAAGCACTCCCTACCATCACATACTTCCTTATTATGTCTCCATAGAACATGGTTAGGACAAACCAACCAATGTTCATGCGCAGTATAGACTTTTATGGCATGTCCATAAGCTAAGATACCAGGACCGCCAACAAGGGAAATATTATGATAATGAATAACATCAAAATCACCATTAGATAATATCCTTCGAATTTTTCGTCCATGAACGATAGGGAAACCGGTTTGTTGCGTTAGAAAACAAGAGAGACCAGGGTATTTGCTTTGAAGCCCGTGAACAGTTAAACCTTTAGGCTCCTTTATTGGCTCTGGATCAGCACCGTTACTGAGAATTTTGTAGGCATCAACATCATGAATAACATCGACGTCATGACCTAGCTCAACAAGAGTACGACACAACTGTTGAACATAATTAGCATCACCACCAAAATGATAAGGTGGATAGAAAGTCGTTATCATGACAAATCGAAGTCCAGCCATATCCATAAGCTCCATTTATTATTCTATTTTTATAGGCTAGCCATTGAATAGCGAAGTCATTCAATGCTTTACCAAGTATAGCCTCTTATACTGAGAAGAGGTTCTCAAGCCCTGCCTATAAGTTCCAGAAGTTAAAAGTAGAGATTAAACCCGCATGTAATAATATTAGGCAGCAGCCCTCCAATTATCGTATGCTATTGTATGTCCAAACCGCTACGTAACCAAATAAATAGAGAGGCAATAAATTGGCATTATCACTTTAGGGACTGGCTCAGCAATCCGTTCAACTTTAGTGAATTCTAATAAATCAGTTGTTAACATGACATTACTCGAAAAATAAGGCTAAAGTCATTATGGAAGTATCAATTACACCCAGCGCACTATTTTGCCGTATTAATGAAATTAAAAAAGATGTCGCCAGTATAGATAGAACTAAGCGAAACGAATTTAAGACGGCTTTTGAAAAGCTTGTTGTAGAAAACTAATGAGAGCTATCCTTACTTTCCATAGCATTGATAATTCTGGTGCAATAGTTTCTTATCCAATCAAAAAATTTGCTGAATTATTAGAAAAGCTTAGGAAAAGCAACATTCCCATTTTAAGTCTTGATCAAATATTAGCGGACCCATTCAAGCAAGGTGTGGTAATCACTTTTGATGATGGCATGCGTTCCGTTTACGAAAACGCCTTGCCCATTCTAAAAGAATACGCAGCACCTGCTCATGTTTTTATTGCCACTGCCGCTATTGAAAATACTGAAAATATAGAACAAGCTATTACTATTGGCGACTTTGATATGCTCAGTTGGCATGAAATTGAGCAGCTTCAAGCAAGCGGCATTCAGGTAGATGCGCATACTCACCGTCATCCCGACATGAGAACCATAAACAAAGAACAAATCCTTGAAGAGTTTCACTTATCCCATGAAATATTAGCCTCAAAGATTGGAGTGACACCTAATTATTTTGCATACCCTTTTGGTTATCATAATCAATTGGCAAGAGACTGTGCTGCCGACTTTTATAAAGCAAGTATGACTACAGAACTCAAGCCTCTATCTAAAAATTATGATGAAGCAGCGATACCTCGGTTGGATAGTTTTTATTTTCAAACATCAAATGCTATAAACAATTTGGATAGCTCTATGATGACAATGTATTTAAAATTAAGAAATGCTATGAGAAATGTAAAAGGCTCTCAATGTAAAGCCACAGCTAAATAGGCAGAAATGAACAATTTAATACTGTTTAGTTATGATCAGATAAATACCAGAAGCAGAGAAAGTGCCCAAGGGCACTTTAACCGTGAAGGACTGTGCGTTTATATAGACATTTCATTACTAAGTTCTCGAGTCATACGTTCATTGAAAAAAATCATTGAATGGAGAGGAAATCCGTTAGCGATACGTTGTAATAATGACCCTGAATATATCAGAAAAACATTAGAAGACTGTAAAATAAAACAGCAAATCACCTTTCTCTATATTCAACTAGGCAAGCCCACTCAAAATGCCTACATTGAGCAATTTATACCCAAAGGGCATAAGTTTCATTGCACCCTAATGGGTGTATTTAGCTTTAATCGAAGAGCCAAGTATGAGCGATTAGGTTCACATCTGTTTAATGTCTATTGAGCAATCTCAATTATTGGTAGCAAAGTAGCTTTGGTCTTATAATAATGAACGTCCGCATACTGCCCAGACAATTACAGAATGTAACTTAACCTCTACTTTTAACTTCGGTTAGGAACGGGAAGGTTACAGTTTCCGCCGACGAAGTATGAACAACAGCATTTTTAGATTCTAGTGGTTGTCTAACAACTAAGGGTATAATTTATTTAACTATGGGATTACTAAAAGAGTATTACGATGTGGTGGTTATTGGCGGTGGTTTTTATGGTTGTTCGATAGCTATTGAATTACAAAAGAATGGTAAATCAGTCGCTTTACTGGAAAAAGAACCTGACTTAATGCAAAGGGCATCCTATGCTAACCAGGCGCGTATACATCAGGGATACCACTACCCTAGAAGTATATTGACTGCTTTTCGGTCTAGGGTTAATTTTGACAAATTTATTAACGAATTTAGCCAATGTGTCTATTCGGATTTTGATAAATATTACGCTATTGGTAAAAAGTCATCAAAAATTAATGCTGAACAGTTCCGAGTTTTTTGTGATCGGATAGGCGCTCCTTTGCAAAAAGTTCCTAAAAAAATAAGTGCTTTATTCAACCCAGAACTCGTCGAGAACGTTTTTAAAGTTCGAGAATATGCTTTCAATACTGTGAAATTAAAAGACATCATGTTTAGTTTATTGGATCAGGAAAAAGTTGATGTTGCATTAAATAGCCAGGTTGAAAATATTAGTCAGTCTGCAAATCTGTTAAAATTAAAATTTTTTAAAGAGGGTAAAGAAAACAGCCTCCAGAGCAAGTATATTTTAAATTGCACCTATTCTGGCATCAACCAGATAAGTAATAACTCTGGTTTGAAGACTATACCGTTAAAACATGAGCTTACTGAGATGGCATTAATAGAAATGCCTGAAGAATTAACACATACTGGACTTACCGTCATGGATGGCCCTTTTTTTTCAATTATGCCTTTTCCTGCTCGTGATTGTCATACTTTAAGCCATGTTCGCTATACCCCCCACGGTTACTGGCAAGATGACAACCAAAAAGCGTATACCTGTACGGAGCATTTTATCAATGCTAGTAAGCGTGAAAACAAATCTCCTGAGAATAGCCACTATACCCACATGATTAAAGATGCTGAGCGATACATGCCTATATTAAAAGAATGCAAGTACCTTGACTCAATTTGGGAAACTAAAACCATTTTACCTCAGAGCGAAGTTGATGATAGCCGGCCGATTCTATTTCGACGCGATGAGAAATTAGTCAATGTAATATCAGTGATGGGCGGAAAAATTGATAACATTTTTGATATTAAAGATAAATTAAGAGAGTTACTGAACACAGAATGGAGTTAGCAATGAAAATAGACAGGTTTGTTTCTGTTATAGCGCCTTTATATAACGCTGAAGAATTAATTACGTCATACATTGAAGACACTA
>JAESRY010000151.1 GCA_016764415.1 Cycloclasticus sp.
GGGCGTTTTTACCTTTATCGGAGCAACAACTGAAAACCCATCATTTTCCTTAAACAATGCCTTGTTATCTCGAGCCCGCGTATACACCTTACAGCCTTTAAATCAGAATGAACTAAAGGCCGTTCTCGATCATGCTTTGAAAGATAAGGAACACGGGTTTGATGCTCAATATGGTATTGAAGAAGCAGCTTCTCAATTATTATTAAACGCGGCTGATGGTGATGCCAGACGCCTATTAAACTATCTCGAACTCAGCGTTCAGCTGATAACGCATCAAAATACAAACGCTATCACTGCGGAAGTTATTGAAGAAATAATTAAAGACGGTGTGCGACGTTTTGATAACCATGGCGAAGATTTTTATAACCAAATATCAGCGCTTCATAAGTCCGTTAGAGGCAGTGACCCAGATGCATCGCTTTACTGGTTAAGGCGCATGCTCGATGGTGGCTGTGACCCTTTGTACGTTGCGCGAAGGCTGGTACGTATCGCCTCTGAGGATATCGGAAATGCAGATCCGCGCGGTTTACAAATAGCGCTGAACGCATGGGAAACACAAGAAAAACTAGGCAGTCCAGAAGGTGAGTTAGCCTTAGCTCAAGCCGTTATTTATCTCGCCTCGGCCGCAAAAAGTAATGCGGTATATAATGCTTATAATACGGTTGGGGCTGTGATTAAAAAATCAGGCAGTTTAGACGTTCCCATGCATCTTCGAAATGCACCGACTCAATTAATGAAAGAAGCAGGCTATCATCAAGGTTATCGGTACGCGCACAATGAACCCAATGCATTTGCTGCGGGCGAAACCTACCTACCTGACAGTTTGGTGGGTGATGTTTATTATGAGCCGGTACAAAGAGGGCTGGAAATAAAAATAGCCGAAAAGCTTAACCATCTTAAGCAATTAAATGCGCAAGCAAAAAAGTAGGGATAAATATCATTAAACGGTATTATCTAATGAATAACATAATGGAACTTAAAGTGAATGAATTACTGATCGCGTCGCTCATCTTTTTCGCATGTCTACTCAATGGTTGCACTGCCGTATTAATTGGTGGCGCTGGTGCTGGCGGTTATGCTATGGGTACTGATGAAAGATCACTTGGCGTTATTTCTGAAGATATATCTATTACTGCAAGCGTGAAAGCTACCTTAATTAAGGACAATCAAATTGATGCGTTCGATATAAACGTGGATACTTATCGTAGTGTGGTAACTTTACATGGCCATGTGAAATCATCCTCACAAATCTCACGGGCCATTAAACTTTCCCGCACAATTAACGGCGTTAAAAAAGTAATTTCTAAATTAATTGTTATAAAATAGCTCTATGAAAATTTTACTCATTATTGTTGTTATTGCCGCACTTTTTTACACTATACAGCGCGCAATGGACAAAAAATCCACCGCATCATCGGCTGACAATATAAAGGCTGGCGAAGTGTTTTTAGCCGAAAACGAATTAAAAAAAGGTGTTGAGAAAACTGAATCTGGCCTACAGTATGTAGTGCTAACGAAAGGAACGGGGACAAACCACCCAGCAGCGACTGCCAAGGTCACCGTACATTATCATGGGACGCTCATTGATGGCACTGTCTTCGATAGTTCAATTGATCGCGGAGAGCCGATAACCTTTGGTTTAAATCAAGTGATTAAAGGTTGGACCGAGGGTGTTCAGCTGATGGTTGTCGGCGATAAAATGCGCTTCTTCATTCCCAGCAACTTAGCTTATGGCAATAAATCTGCTGGAACAATTAAGGGTGGCTCAACGCTAATTTTTGACGTGGAACTAATCGCCATCAAATAGCCACGAGAATTATCTGCGCGAATTAAAATAAATGAAATAGGGAAGCTTATGATTCCAGTTATTATGTCAGGTGGCAGCGGTACACGCTTATGGCCATTATCAAGAAGGCACAAACCAAAACAATTTATTGCTCTATTTGGCAATAACACCATGTTTCAGGAAACGTTAAATCGCCTAGATGGAGTTGACGATATGCAAGCACCGATTGTTGTATGCAACAAAGACCATCGTTTTATGGTGGCAGAACAATTACTTGAGTTGAATATCAAGTCGCCGGAGATTATTCTTGAACCCATAGGTCGCAATACTGCGCCAGCATTGGCGATTGCCGCATTACATGCAATAACATCTGGCAAAGATCCAATTTTATTGGTGTTAGCGGCTGATCATGTTATTGAAAATACCACTGCTTTTCACCAAGCAATAACCACCGCAAAAGAGCATGCTGAAGAAGGAAAATTAGTTACATTTGGTATCGTTCCAACATCGCCTAATACGGGTTACGGTTATATTCAAGCTGATGAAAAAGGAATCGTGAGTCCAGTTATTGCTTTTGTTGAAAAACCTGATTTAGCAACCGCAACAAGCTATGTCGATTCTGGGCATTATTATTGGAACAGTGGCATGTTTATGTTTAAAGCCTCTGTATTGATCGGAGAACTAGAAAGACATTCGCCGGATATACTAAAAAACTGCCGAGATGCCATATCAAAAGGCTCGAAAGATTTAGACTTCATACGTCTGGATAAAGATACATTTTCTTCATGCCGTTCTGACTCCATAGATTACGCCGTCATGGAGCAGACTGATAAAGCAGTCGTCGTGCCATTAGATGCTGGTTGGAGCGACGTGGGTTCTTGGTCGTCTTTATGGGAATGCGCCGAACAAGACAAAGACAATAACGTGTTGCACGGTGATGTGATGGTTGAAGATGTTCAGGAATCGTATATTCATAGTGAGCATCGACTTGTATCTGTTTTAGGGTTAGATAATATCGTGGTCGTTGAAACCGCTGACGCCGTTATGGTCGCAAGTAAAGACAGCGCACAAAACGTGAAAAATATAGTTACACGCCTTTCCGAGGCGAATAGAACGGAAGCTGAAAATCACCGATTATGCTATCGCCCATGGGGACATTATGACTGCGTTGATGTAGGTGAGCGTTTTCAGGTAAAACGAATAACCGTCAACCCGGGCGCTTCTTTATCGTTGCAAATGCACCACCACCGAGCTGAACATTGGATTGTCGTAACAGGTACTGCCGAAGTAACCCGTGGAGATGATGTCATGTTACTTTCGGAAAATGAATCAACGTATATTCCCATCGGTGTGACTCATCGCTTACATAACCCAGGCCGGGTTGCACTAGAAATGATAGAAGTGCAGTCAGGCAGCTACCTTGGCGAAGATGATATCGTCCGATTTGAAGATAATTACAGCCGCAGTTAAGCGATAGGTTTTGAATATATTATTCCCTTATGACTTTAGTCATCACAATAAGTGGCTAATCAAGTAAAAATAACTAGATACTCGACACATACAAAAGGAATCACGTGACAACACAAAAAAACAAGGAAACAGTAAGGGCTTTTTGTTCTGCTTGGGATGACTTAGACGTAGATAAAATACTATCATTAATGAGTGACGATGCTGTTTATCACAATATGCCGTTAGCGCCCCTGAAAGGGCATCAGCAAATTTCAGAATTTATTAGTGGCTTTTTTCAGATAACGCAATCTTGTGAATTCAAGGTTTTAAATATAATCGCAGATAGCCATCGCGTTGTTACAGAACGCGTTGATACATTTGGTTTGAAAGACGGTTCTACTATTGATGCCTTACCCGTTTTAGGCATTTTTGAGTTTGATGATGAAGGAAAAATTAATTCATGGCGCGAATATTGGGATTTGCAAGATTGGATAGCAAGGGGCGGCCCTGCGCTATAAAGCTTTTGTTCCATTGTTCGAATCCTTGGGCGTTATGAAACTTATGCATCAAGAATATAAAACGGAAAGAGCTCTAATTGCCCTAGCAGGGATATCACTACCGAATCTTTTACCAAACAACAGACAATAAAAAAGACCTAGTCCGAAACGAACTAAGTCCTTGTTATTCAATGGTGCCTGGGGCCGGAATCGAACCGGCACGACCGTTAAAGTCGCGGGATTTTAAGTCCCGTGTGTCTACCAATTTCACCACCCAGGCAATCAAATTGAGCGCGAATTTTACCCTATGATTGAACTGATGACGAGTAGAAGTTTTATATATTTATTAATTTGTGAGGAAGCCTTCGTTGATGGCCAGCTTAACCAGTTCGACATCATTTGTGACGCCTAACTTTTCGTGCACTCGGTAACGGTGCGTGTTGACTGTTTTCGAACTGATGGATAAAGAACCTGCAATGTCAGAAATTTTATGTCCATCTAAAATTTTAGTGGTTATTTGTAATTCACGCTCACTGAGTTGGCTGAATGCGTTTTTTTCTGATTCCTTCCCACTAAAAATTAAATTCGTTGCTACAGCAGAGGACATGTAGTTTTTGCCTTGGTACACCATCATAATAGCGCTAATCATTTCATTAACAGGACAACCCTTATTGATATACCCTTTAGCACCTAAATTAATGGCTTGATGAGGGATGGGGCCATCATCGTAAACGCTTAACGCAATAATTTTTGAGTCTGGTTTGTGACGCAAAATACGTTTTATAGCTTCAATACCGCCAATACCTGGCATATTTAAATCCATTAAAATAACATCCGGATTTAGCTGTGCAGTGAGTTCTACGGCAGCCTCTCCAGAAGTTGCAACCGCAAGTACTTCAATATCAGGGTCAGAACCTAAAAGATGCTCTATACCGGTTCTAACCAACTCGTGATCATCAACAAGAAGGACTGTAATCGTGTTTGGATTCATGCGAAATTTTTATTATTCATTATTTTCCTTTCTTGACTAGCATAGACTAAATCTAAGATAATACCCATGCTTTTTGGTTTTGAGTTTATCGCTCAATTAAAGGGAAGTTGGTAAGACATTGTTCGAACCCAACGCTGCCCCCGCAACGGTATATAAGAAAAGTGTATCAACAGCCACTGTGTAAAACATGGGAAGGCGATACATCGGTTAATTAACCACTTATGAGCCCGGAGACCTGCCATCAGCAAACCGGTACGTTGCGGGTGGGCAACAGGGCTGTCGTTGATTCTTTTTTATTCTCAACCTCGTCTATTCCTCTCGTGGCGTCATTTTAATTGGCGCGGGGCCGCGCCTTATAACGAGGAAAACTCATGAAAAAAACTATTCTAGCGGCGAGTATTACGGCTGCATTGTCATTAACTCAATCGATTGCCTTTGCAGACACTAGTGATATGGTTGTTACTGCAACGCGGACAGCACAGACAGCTGACGAAACACTGGCATCTGTATCCGTTGTGACGAAAGAAGATATTGAAAAATACCAATACAAGACGGTTGCCGAAGCCATTAATGGCTTACCTGGCGTTACTATTTCTAATTCCGGTGGGTTGGGTAAGCAAACCTCAGTTTTCTTGCGTGGTACTGAATCGAATCATACTCAAATATTATTAAATGGTGTGAAGCTAGCCACTAATTCATTTGGTGCGCCACAACTCGAGCATATTCCATTAAACCAAATTGAACGCATTGAGTTAGTTCGTGGGCCTCAATCTAGTTTGTACGGCTCTGGTTCTATCGGTGGAACCATTCAAATTTTCACTAAAAAAGGGTCAGGAAAACTAACACCCCATTTTTCTGTTGGTTTTGGTACGCATGATACAAAAGAAACAACGTTTGGTATTTCAGGTGGCGGTACTTCTACTTGGTATAGTCTGAGTGGTGGTTACACGGAAACAAACGGTTTTAACTCCTGTGATGGTAGAAGTGGCGTATTATTTATCGGCTGTTTCGCAACAGAACCAGATAGTGATGCCTATAGGAATGCTAATGTTTCAATACGTGTTGGGCATAGGTTTGCCAATAACATTGAACTTGAGTTTTTTAGTTTATACAGTGAAGGTGAAAGTGAATTTGACGGGTTTTTCAACACGACTGACTTCTTGCAACATACCTTTGGCACTAATGTACGCTTCGACGTAACAGACACATGGTCAATTAAATCGACCTTGAGCCAAGGCAGAATTGAGTCTGATAACAAAGGTGCATTTGCGACCAGTTTGCCGACAATCAACAAGATCATTTTAGTATTCAAAATGATATTCAGTTAAATGAGCAGCACTTGCTTACCATTGGCTATGATTATGAGGACGATAAAATATCAGAATCGGCTGGTTTTACGGAAGCTAAACGTCACAGTAATGCTGTTTTTACTCAGCTACTAGGTGAGTTTGGGGAGAACCGTTACCAGTTGGCATTACGTGGTGAAGACGACGAGCAATTTGGTAGCCATACAACCGGTAACATTGCTTGGGGAACAGACTTATCAGATACGCTTCGAATCACCGCATCATTTGGCACTGCATTTGCTGCTCCGTCTTTAATCGATTTATACAACCCTCCATTCTTTGGTTTCCCAACCAGTAACGCTGATTTAGACCCAGAACGCTCTAAATCATACGAGCTTGGTCTTTCTGGGCAACACATAGGCATTAATTGGTCTGCCAATATTTATAGAACAACAATAAAAGACCTCATCGCTCTTGATGCCTCTTTTGTTCCGCAAAATATTTCAGAAGCCGTGATTAAGGGGCTTGAGCTAGAAGCTAAAACCAAATTGGCCGGGGTTAATGTCGGTGGTCAATTTTCTTGGATAGACCCAGAAAATAGAAGCGGCGGCCCAAATGATGGCAATGTATTGGCAAGGCGTGCCGAACAAACTTTCGCATTGAATGCTAATAAATCGTTTGGTTATTTTAGTCTTGCGAGTAACGTATTTGTATCGGGACGGCGTTTTGATAATGCCGCTAATACACGCCGTATAGCAGGTTTTACAACCGTTGATATTGTAGGAGCCTATAAAATCAACAACGATTTAACCGCTCAAGTAAAAGTAGCTAATTTATTTAATGAAGAGTACGAAACAGTTGCCGGTTACAACACAGACGGCACAAATGTGTTTTTCTCTATACATTATCAGCCTGCTAATTAAGTTAAAACAGCAAAAGAAATAAGGAGAAGAGCTAGTGTTCTTCTCCTTTTTTATTGCTCCACGGTAAAATCCATGAACAACCCAGGTGCTCACCATAAATAGCGTCAACACCGTATATTGTACTCATATACTCAGGTGTCAAAACATTCTCAGGAGTGCCTTCGGATGCTACTTGACCTTTATTCAATAGTACCAAACTATCGCAATAGCGCATGGCTAAATGCAGTTCATGTAACACGACAATGACTGTTTT
>JAESRY010000152.1 GCA_016764415.1 Cycloclasticus sp.
TTGAAGCAGGTGCCAGTATTATTGAATTAGGTGTTCCTTTTTCCGATCCCATGGCCGATGGCCCGGTGATTCAAGCAGCTAGTGAAAGGGCTTTAGCAAAAGGTATGTCGTTGAGAGGCGTCATTGATATCGTACGATCCTTTAGAGAAACTGATCAAATAACACCCGTTGTTTTAATGGGTTATTTAAACCCCATTGAATTTATGGGCTACGAAGACTTTGCTAAAAGTGCGGCAGAAGCAGGGGTCGATGGCGTGTTAACGGTTGATATTCCGCCTGAAGAAAGTACCGACTTAATAGCCGCTTATGATAAATATGAGTTAGCGCCAATTTTCTTATTAGCACCTACCAGCAATGAAAGCCGTATAAAGAAAGTGTCCGCTGTTGCCAAAGGGTATATTTATTATGTCTCATTAAAAGGTGTAACCGGTGCAGGTCACCTGCAATTAGATGATATTGAAAAGAAAATACAAGAAATAAAACAAATAACATCACTGCCAATTGCTATTGGTTTTGGTGTGAAAAATGCCGAAATAGCCGCTAATATTGCTAAACTAGGCGATGCGGTCGTTGTTGGTAGTGCACTCATTAACTGCATTACAGATAACAGCGGCAATGAAAAGAAAGGGCAGCAAGCAATTTCAAGTCTGTTAAGTGACATGCGCGCAGCAATGGATGCTGTCACAAAATAATTTAAATTTAGGTGATTTATGAGTTGGTTTGAAAAATTAATACCTTCTGGAATACAATTTAGTGGCCAAAAAAAAGGCTCTGTACCTGAGGGTTTATGGTGTAAATGCGATAGTTGCCAAAGCGTACTGTATAAAACCGATTTGGAAAGTAACGTACACGTTTGTCCAAAATGTGACCATCATCAACGCTTAACAGGGCGTGCGCGATTAGATTCGTTTCTAGATGAGGCCGGTAGACAAGAAATTGGTGCTAATATCCGGTCGCTTGACCCATTAAAATTTAAAGACAGTAAGAAATATAAAGATCGTCATTCTGCTGCCGTTAAAGCTACAGGTGAAACAGATGCCCTAATAGTCATGAAGGGAAAAGTGCTCGAAATGGACTTAGTTGCTGCAGCCTTTGATTTCTCATTCATGGGTGGCTCAATGGGGTCAGTCGTTGGGGAACGTTTTGTACGTGCAGTTAATGAATCGATAGAATGGAATATTCCTTTAGTTTGCTTCGCCGCCAGTGGCGGAGCGCGTATGCAGGAATCACTTTTTTCATTATTCCAAATGGCGAAAACCAGTGCTGCACTCGCTAAATTAGCTGAAAAGAAAATCCCATTTATTTCTGTTTTAACCGATCCAACAATGGGCGGAGTGTCCGCCAGTTTAGCAATGTTAGGTGATGTGCATATAGCCGAACCTAACGCACTTGTTGGCTTTGCTGGTCAACGTGTTATTGAACAAACAGTCAGTGAGAAGTTGCCAGAAGGTTTCCAACGTAGTGAATTTCTGCTTGAGCACGGCGCCATTGATATGATTATTGACCGTAGAGAGATGCGAACCACTATTACTGAAATATTATCTCTACTATACGCAGGCCATCATTCTTTAGAAGGTAAGAACGTACCTGTTGCTGATATTGCAGAATAACTACTAGAGGGGTCGTCGTCATTAACGGCTCTAGTCATTTATCTAAAGAGTCCAGCCTGTCAGATTGGCTGGATTGGCAAGAACACTGCCACACACAAGAAATAGACCTCGGTTTAGAGCGAGTTTCTAGTGTATTCGCTCGATTCAACGTCCAAAAAAAAATCTTTACAATAACTGTCGCCGGTACAAACGGCAAAGGCTCCAGTGTTGCGTTACTAGAATCAATTTTGGTATCTGCGGGGTATAAAGTGGGGGTTTACAGTACGCCTCATCTGGTTGACTATAATGAGCGTGTGAGAATTAATGGCTTAGCCGTACCAGATAAATTATTAGTTAATTCATTTGCGAAAATTGACGAACACCGCGAAAATACGAGCTTAAGTTATTTTGAGTTTGGCACTCTAGCTGCCCTAGATATTTTTCAGCAGCAAATGGTTGATGTTCAACTTCTCGAAGTGGGTTTAGGCGGTCGCTTAGATGCGGTCAATATTGTTGACGCGGATGCAGCGCTGATTACCACTATTTCTGTTGACCACATTGACTGGTTAGGAAGTGATGTATCGCAAATAGCGTTAGAGAAAGCGGGTGTTTTTAGACCTCGTCAAATAGCTGTCTGCGGTGATGCTTCGGTGCCAAAAACATTAATTAAATACGCTAACGACTTAAAAACTGATTTGCTGATGGCGGGAGAAGATTTCAGTTTTCAAGTGAACGATAGTGATTGGCAATTGGTGGCTAGCCATGATTTCGCTGGGTTATATCTAAAGCCGGTATTAAATGGTGTCCATCAAATACAAAATGCAGCGGCTGTTATTCATCTATTAGCGCATATTAGCGCTAATGTTCCAGTAAAGAAGGAAGCTATAGAAGCAGGGCTTAAAAACGTTTCCTTGTCTGGAAGATTGCAAAGAGTAGGTTCTAAGCCAGCTATATATTTAGACGTTGCTCATAATGAAGAATCGGCTATGGTTCTGGCTGCATTTGTGAAATCACAGAAATATACAGGAAAAGTTCATGCTGTCTTTTCAATCTTAAAAGATAAGCAGTTAGAAAAAGTAATGGAACCGTTGATTGGGCTTGTATCACATTGGCATATCGCGCCGCTCCGCTCATGCAGATCAATATCTAGTAAAAAACTAGAAAAATACTTGCGTCAGGATATATCTCAACCTTATAGCGTGTACGAAAATATTGCTGACGCATTTGCTTATGTCAGAAAAAATGCCGATGAAGAAGATTTAGTTATATGTTTTGGTTCATTTTATGTGGTCGAAGATTGTTTAGGCGCGTTATAATGAAAGCATAAAATTTCTCTATAACGGTTTATTGATTCTTATGGAACAACCCTTAAAGCAACGTCTAATTGGCGCCGTTATTCTAATATCTCTAGCGGTTATTTTTATTCCCATGCTGATAGGCGAGAGACCTACTGATACTGAAGTTATTTCGATTGAGATACCCCCACCACCTAAAGACCTTGAATCTCGAATAGTGGCGTTACCTGAAAAAGAAAACGAAGAGCTTGCGAGAGTCACTATTACAAAAGAATCAGGCGTTAATGTGACTGCGCCTTCAAAGCCAAGTATTCCAGAACCTCCTAAAATGCAAGCTGTTGAAGGCATTACCGCTTGGGTAGTTCAGGTAGGAAGTTTTTCTGATGAGAAAAATGCTAACGCATTAGCGGATAAACTTAAAAAAGCTGGCTATACAGCTTTTGTTGAGCAATCATCGAGTAAAAAAGCTGATATTTTCCGCGTAAGAATTGGCCCAGAATTAAGTAGAGAAAAGGCGGATGCCATGAAGGAAATACTTCGTAGTAAGCAAAAGCTTTCTACTGCCATTGTTGTTCAATACCCATAGGTTGATACATTGCCAGTTAACGTTTTAAATGATTTGATTTGGGTTGATTTTGTCATTATTGGCATCATATTTGTCTCCGCTTTAATTGGCTTATTTAGAGGGCTCGTTAAAGAAGCGTTTTCTTTGGGTGCCTGGATAATTTCGATTATAGTTGGCATTCGTTTCAGCCAACCGTTCTCTGTTTTTTTTGTTGATTATATTGATGTGCCTTCTATACGAATTGGTGTCGCATTCGTTGTTCTTTTACTCCTAACACTCATCTTAGGCGCTATGTTGTCCTACTTGGTTAGCCAGCTTGTTGATAAAACAGGGTTGTCTGGAATGGACAGGTTTGCAGGGTTCCTATTTGGTATCGCCCGGGGAATGGTGGTTATGTCCATTCTGGTTTTATTGGCAGGCTTAACGCCTCTACCTCAAGATCCGTGGTGGGTTCAATCCACGTTAATTGAACCATTTCAAGAACTATCGGTATGGCTAAGGCAACAAATCCCAGAAGGGGTAACGGGTTATTTCTCGTATTAATTTAATATAGGCAGACATCAATATGTGTGGAATTGCGGGTATCGTATCCCATCAAAATGTTAATGAAGATTTATATGAAGCATTAACGGTACTTCAACATCGTGGCCAGGATGCTGCCGGTATAGTGACGTGTAAGGGAAGCCATTTACACTTAAGAAAAGCGAATGGACTTGTTCGTGATGTGTTTAGAACCAGCCATATGCTTGAATTAAAAGGTCATATGGGTATCGCGCATGTTCGCTACCCAACCGCCGGTTGTTCAAGTTCAGCTGAAGCACAGCCTTTTTACGTTAACTCTCCGTTTGGTATTACGCTTGCGCATAACGGTAACTTAACAAATGCGGCAATTCTTAAAAAAGAACTTTTTATTGAAGATCAACGTCATATCAACACTAATTCCGACTCTGAAATATTACTCAATGTTTTTGCTCATGAGCTGCAAAGTTTAGGTAAGTTAACGCTAAATGAGAAAGATGTATTTAAGGCTGTTGAAGCGGTACATAGGCGTTGTGAAGGTGCTTATGCAGTAGTGGCGATGATTACAGGGTTTGGTGTGGTGGGTTTTCGTGACCCTAATGGTATTCGGCCGATTTGTTTCGGTGAGCGAAAAACAGATAAAAAAACTAATTATATGATTGCCTCTGAATCTGTTGCGTTAGATACGCTAGGGTTTAAATTAATTCGTGATATTGCGCCGGGTGAAGCAGTTTTCATAAAAAAAGGCGGCACGATTTATACTAAACAATGCGCCAAGAACCCACGCTTAACACCTTGTATATTCGAATACGTTTATCTCGCTCGCCCAGACTCTATTATCGACGATGTGTCGGTCTACAAATCTCGTTTAAGAATGGGCGAAAAACTGGCTGAAAAAATTCTACGGATCAATCCTGACCATGATATTGATGTCGTTATCCCTATACCTGATACAAGTCGAACATCTGCGCTACAACTGGCAAATGTTTTGGATGTTAAATACCGCGAAGGCTTCATTAAAAACAGATACATTGGCCGCACATTTATTATGCCGGGTCAGCTAGAGCGCAAAAAATCAGTTCGCCGAAAATTAAACGCTATAGAACTGGAATTTAAAGGCAAAAATGTATTGTTAGTTGATGACTCAATTGTGCGCGGAACTACATCAGGGCAAATTATTAAGTTAGCTAGAGAAGCAGGGGCGAATAAGGTTTATTTTGCATCGGCCGCGCCGCCTGTTAGATACCCCAACGTGTATGGTATTGATATGCCTGCCGTAGAAGAATTAGTTGCTCACGATAAAACCGAAAAGGAAATTGAGAAGGAAATCGGTGCGGATTGGCTTATCTATCAAGATTTAAACGACTTATTTGAGTCTGTTAGAAAGCGTAACCCTGAGATGAAAGACTTTGACGCGGCCTGTTTTAATCGTAAATATGTAACGGGCACAGTCAGTGACGAATATTTACAGAAGCAAGCGTCGAATCGGTCGGATAAGAAGAAGCCGAAAAATGATTTAAATCAGACCGTTATTGAATTACATAATACCCATTAACCCTAAAGAGCGTTCAGCATGTCAGACAACGATTGGCAAGACTATTCCTTAGAAACCCAGGCAATTAGAGCGGGGCAGCACAGAACATCTGAAGGGGAGCATAGCGACGCAATATTCCCAACGTCTAGTTACGTATTTGATAGCGCTAAAGACGCATTTGAACGTTTCTCAGGCAAAGTAAAAGGGAATATCTATTCACGTTTTACTAACCCAACAGTAAGAGCATTTGAACAGCGTTTAGCGATGATGGAAGGAGCCGAACGCGCAATGGCAACCTCATCAGGTATGGCTGCCATTAACACCGTTTGTATGGGGCTGTTAAGCGCAGGCGATCATGTTGTTTGTTCACGCAGTGTGTTTGGTAACTCTGCATTAATGTTTAAAAACATAATGCAAAAATTTGCGATAGAAACAACGTTTGTAAACTTAGATAGTATCTCAGCATGGCAGTCAGCAATAAAACCCAATACCAAGTTTTTGTTTTTAGAAACGCCATCCAACCCACTGGGTACGCTGGCGGATATAAAACAATTGGCAGACTTAGCACATGCTAATAATGCACTACTAATTGTCGATAATGTGTATTGCACGCCGGTTTTGCAAAAACCATTAAGTTTAGGAGCCGACCTAGTCGTACATTCCGCAACAAAGTACTTAGATGGCCAAGGTCGTTGCGTTGGCGGGGCGATTGTTGGCGGCGATAAATTGATTGAAGAAAAACTCTACCCAATACTTAGAACGGCTGGCCCAACTATGAGCCCCTTTAACGCTTGGGTTTTTCACAAAGGCTTAGAGACGCTGTCGCTACGTATGGAAAAGCACTGTCAAAATGCGCTCGACGTAGCACAATGGCTTGAACAGCAAGATGCTGTCGAGAAAGTCCACTACACGGGCTTAACCAGCCACCCTCAATACGAACTAGCCAAGCAACAACAAACAGGCTTTGGTGGCATTGTCAGTTTTGAAGTTAGAGGCGGTCAAGAGAATGCTTGGAGAGTTATTGACGCTACGCAAATGATTTCAATAACAGCCAATTTGGGTGATGTTAAGAGCATGATAACTCACCCATCAACGACGACGCATGGGCGTCTAAGCGATGAAGAAAGAGCTAAAGCGGGAATAACAGATGCATTAATACGTTTAGGTGTTGGTTTGGAAAGTGTTGGAGATATAAAGGCTGACCTTGCAAGAGGTTTGAGCAAAATTTGAAATAACATCATGTAAAGTCGAACTCACCGGATGCAGGATATCCGGTTCAATGAGACTACGCCTTGTAGGTAAAAGATAAAGATAACGGAACATAAATAGTATGGGTAGAGCTTACCAAAATAGAAAAGAATCAATGGCCAAAACGTCCGATATGAAAGCGAAAGTTTATAGTCGTTACGGTCGTGAAATATATGTTGTTGCAAAATCAGGTGGGGTAGACCCTACGGGTAACTTGGCTTTACGTAGC
>JAESRY010000153.1 GCA_016764415.1 Cycloclasticus sp.
TGAACAAATCGTCATTCTATGCGATTTTATACAACTTACGTTAGAGACTCATAAAAAGGCTGTACTATTAACTGCTCGTATAAAAATTTTCTTGTTGGCTTCGCCCTACTTCTCACCACAACACTGTCTTTTGCTTACGGTGATTCGCAATGGGATTGCAAGCTCGCTAACGATGGTGAAACATGGGATTGCTCTGCATCAACGAAGTCAATAACAAAGGCACCTCAACCTAGCGCTAAAAATTCAGACGGCAATACAAGTGATTCTGACGTCGCCAGTTCGCAAACAGAACCTCGCGAACCTTCTGTGCCACGCGTTCAACTCTCTCGTCTGTCAACACCAACACCTTCTAAAAAAGCACCTACTTCCATTTCAACGCTTAAAAGCTCAGGCGCATGGGATTGTAAGGCCGGTAAAAATGGCACATGGGACTGCGCCCAAACGACTGCACCTGTCACGGTTACAACAATTAATACAGCGGGTGATTTAATCATTAGCGATTTAACGGATAACCGCGTTAGAAACATTACTTTATTTCAACAAATGGTCAAACAATTGGAAGTTGATCCTTGGGACACTTGTGAAGTCTCAACGGATCGGCTTCGTGAAGGCAGACAAGCCATTCAGCAAACCCGCTTGAATGCCGACGTAGATATTCAAGCTGATTACGCCGAATTGATTAATAAAAGCGATGCCCAATTTAGCGGAGACGTTCAAGTTAAGCGCGCTGATCAAACCATTACAGCCGACAACGTTACTTACAATAACAAACAAGAAACAGCGTCTGCTTCTGGCGACGTTTTCTACCAAGAAAAAGGTTTTGCACTACACAGTAGCCAGGCTCAGCTTCAACTGAGTAAAAATAGCGGACAGTTTCAAGATAATCAATTTATTATTGAAAACACACATGCGCGTGGCACAACCCAAACCACCCACATGATTAACCGCAATATTACCCAATCGACACAGGTTACCTATACCACTTGCGCACCAAACATGAGTGATTGGGAGCTACAAGCAAGAACGTTAGAATTAAACAAGGAAACTGGGCGCGGTACGGCTCGCGATGTTTGGGTCGAAGTGTTTGATATCCCGTTACTTTACACACCCTATATTAGCTTCCCCATTGATGACCGTCGCCAATCAGGAATATTAACGCCAACGTTTGGTAACTCAGATACCACCGGTACCGACCTTTCAATTCCTTACTATTGGAATATTGCACCCAATTATGACGCGACGATAACCCCTCGTATCATGAGTAGCCGTGGCCTTATGTTAGGTGGTGAATTCCGTTATCTTACAAACAGTAGTGAAGGTCAAATTGCCGCAGAAATACTACACGATACTGAGACCAATGATGAGCGAGGACAGTTTTCACTTCAAAACAAAACAATATTTTCATCGCGTCTAAGCTCAGATATAGATTTGAACTATATATCTGACGACAACTACTTAGAGGACTTCGGCAACAGCCTTAGCGCTTCTAGTGATCGTTACCTTAGGAGCCAAGCTAGTTTAAATTACCGCGCTGACCATTGGAGCTTACTCACCAAGCTAGACAACTATGACTCTATCGATGAATCGATTCCGAGCACATCAAGACCACATCGCCGTCTACCACAAGTTCTCTTTAACCTTCGTGAAACAGAGGCTTTTGGTATTGCAAAAATCGATATGCGTAATGAATTCGTTTATTTCGAACACAGCGACGATGTTGATGCTAAACGCATTGACTTACACCCTGGCATCAGCACTTCTTTCAGAACACCCAGCAGCTTCGTTACACCAAGGTTAAGCGTAAGACACACCGAGTATCGATTAAATGATCAGGCTGCTAATATAAACAGCCATCAAAGCAGAACATTACCCATCTTTTCAGTTGATTCAGGCCTGTTCTTCGAAAGAGACCTGAACTTTGCCGGCGGCATGATACAAACACTTGAGCCACGCGCCTATTACTTGTATGTGCCACATAAAAACCAAGATGATATTCCTCTATTTGACACATCGGAATACGACTTTAGTTTCAATCAATTATTTAGAGAAAACCGCTTCTCTGGTGCGGATAGAGTTGCAGATGCAAATCAGTTAACGCTTGCAGTTACATCACGATTTATTGAATCAGAGACTGGTAGCGAACGATTAAGAGCCAGTGTTGGTACTGTCGTCTACTTCGATGACCTTGACGTTGGCTTGAAGCCCACTAGTACTCCCATTACAAAAAATACGTCGGATTTAGTTTCTGAAGTAACTGCAAAAATAACAGATGCATGGTCAGTTCGCTCGGCGCTTCAATATGATCCGCATGCTGGAAAAACTCAAAAAGCAACTCTCGGCTTCCATTATCGTGATCGTGAAGACCGTATTTTCAATGCAACATACCGTTCACGCTATGAAGCAACATCTGATGATCTTGAGCAAACTGATTTATCGTTCAAATGGCCTATAAGTAAGGAATGGAGCACCGTTGGACGTTGGAATCACTCAATAGAAAACGACCTATCACTTGATACATTCCTCGGCTTAGAGAAAGACACTTGCTGTTGGCGCTTTAGAGTTATCGCACGACGCTACGTTAACGACGCTTTTGATGAAGAGCCTAAAGAAGGTGTTTTCTTCCAGTTCGAACTCAAAGGTTTAACCAGTTTTGGGCAAAAACTAGATTCATTTTTAGAAGAAGGCATTCTAGGCTACCAAATCCCAGAGTAATAGTTTCTACGATAACTTCGGGGTAACTTTCCGCCTCAATATACTGAGCTATCACTTCATTTAACTCACCTTGTTAACTTAATTTATGAAAAGAACCAATCTATCCTTATTTATTAGCATTCTATTTTTAAGCTTGATCTGCACACATGCTTTTTCGCAGCAGTCTGTAAACCGCATTGTGGCCATTGTCGACAAAGGCGTTATTTTACAAAGTCAGTTAGAAGAGCAAATTAAGCAGATGTATCAACGTTTGCCGGCTGAGCAGCGCGCTTCTATTTCAAGAAAAGATATCGAGCAACGTGTATTAGACCGTATGGTCATTACAGAGCTGCAATTACAAATTGCTAGACGCAGCAGCATGCGAATTTCAGATAAGGAGATTCAAGATTCTATTAATCGAATAGCAAAATCCAACAAATTAACACCAGAAAAGTTTTTAGCCGTACTTGAAAAAGACGGCGTTACACTTAAATCGTTTAAAAAATCCATTAAAGATCAAATGTTGGTTCGACGTGTGCAGTCAAGCTACGTGCACCATGAAGTAAAAGTGTCAGAACAAGAAGTCGATAGTTTTTTAAAACTTCTTGATCAAAGCCAAGGCGACCAGTCAACCGAATACCACCTGGGCCATATTCTGATAGAAACGCCCGAAAACGCGACACCGAATCAAATTGCTAATGCTAAAAAGAAAGCAGAAAAACTGACTGCTCAACTAGCAGCTGGCAAAAAATTCTCAACATTATCTATTGCATATTCTGATGCCGGCAACGCATTAGAGGGTGGCGATCTTGGTTGGCTTAAGTTGGCCCAAATGCCCTCTCTATTAACACCTTATGTTGAGAAAATGCAGGCCAATGAATTTTCGAAGCCTATTCAGAGCCCCAGTGGATTTCATATCATCAAACTATTTGATACGCGTGGCCAAGAAAAGGTCATGGTTACAAAAACCCACGTTCGTCACATACTCATTAAGATTAACGCCTTAGTGACTGATAGAACTGCCCAAGAGCGATTGCTCAACCTTAAAGAGCGCATTGAGAATGGCGAAGATTTTATTACGTTAGCGCGTGCAAACTCTGAAGATAGAGGATCCGCTATTAATGGTGGTGATCTTGATTGGGTGCAACCTGGTGCGCTGGTTAAAGCATTTGAAGCTGCGATGAATAAATTAGATATAAATCAGCTTAGCCCTCCCGTTCAAACTCAGTTTGGTTGGCATTTAATTCAAGTTCTAGGGCGCGAACAACAAGACAATACGCAGTTAATGCGCAAAGCTCAGGCGCGTTCACAACTTCAAAAACGTAAAGCAGATGCTGCCATTGATTCATGGTTAACAAAATTACGTGACGAAGCCTACGTGGAATACCGACTGAACCCCTAAAGTCACTCCAACTGTTTTCTACAAATACATGCTAATACCTCGAATAGCTATTACACCTGGCGAACCTGCAGGTATTGGCCCTGATGTATGCATAAAGATAAGCCAACAAGACTGGCCTTGCGACATTATCTTCATCGCGGATCCTGAGCTACTACAAAGGCGAGCCAAGTCGTTAGGCTTAGTCGTTAAAATACAGATTATTGAGCCCTCTACACCGCGTTCTCCTCACCAAGCAGGAACAATGAACGTCCTACCCATTCAGTTAATGACTGAGGAAGTGGCTGGGCAACTCGATATTCAAAACGCTGGCTATGTTACTAAAACATTAACACGTGCCGCTCAACTTTGCCTTGATGGCAGCTGTCAGGCGATTGTCACCGGCCCCGTACAAAAAAGCATCATTAACGATGCCGGTATTCCCTTTTCCGGCCATACCGAATTTTTTGCTGAATGCTGCGATAGTTACCCCGTTATGATGCTAGTGACAGATAACTTAAAAGTTGCATTGGCAACCACTCATTTACCACTCAAAGACGTCAGTGCGTCTATAACACGCTCACTATTAGAAAAGACCATTCGCATTCTGCATAATGACCTCCAAACTAAGTTTGCCATCAAACAGCCTCGTATCGCTATTTGTGGGCTTAATCCTCATGCAGGTGAAAATGGGCATTTGGGTGATGAAGAAATCAACACCATCATTCCGACGCTTAATGATTTACGAAAGAAGGGCATACAATTAACCGGGCCTTTACCCGCTGACACCGTTTTTACACCGGCTATCCTTAATCAACATGACGTTGTGCTCGCCATGTACCACGACCAAGGCTTGCCTACATTAAAATATTCTAGCTTCGGTGAAGCGGTTAATATAACACTCGGCTTACCCATGATTCGAACATCCGTCGATCATGGAACCGCGCTTGATTTAGCGGGCACTGGCAAGGCAAATTCTGGTAGTTTGGAAGCTGCTTTAAACAAAGCAATACAACTTACATTACATCAATATGTCGAATAAACCACACAAAGCCCGCAAACGGTTTGGGCAGAATTTCTTGCATGACACGCGTATTATTCATCAAATATTAATGGCGATTGACCCGCAACCCAACGATCATATTATTGAAATTGGCCCGGGGCAAGGCGCCATTACTGAACCGCTGGTTCATTCCAACTGTAAACTTGATGTAGTCGAGCTTGACCGTGACCTGGTTGAACGATTAAGTCGTCGTTTCACCAGTAGTGATCAATTTACTTTACATAGCGCAGACGCCCTAACGTTCGATTTTGCCGCTCTACATAAAGGCAAGCCCCTACGTATCGTTGGAAACTTACCCTACAATATTTCAACGCCCTTGTTGTTTCGTTTGATGGACCAATCATCACATATTGGTGACATGCACTTCATGCTACAAAAAGAAATTGTGAATCGCCTACAAGCCGGCCCAGGCAGTAAACAATTTGGCCGCTTGAGCATCATGATTCAAATACATTGTCAGGTAGAAGCGCTTTTTGACGTGGATCCAGAGTGCTTCACACCGAAGCCTAAAGTAATGTCTAGCATCGTACGCCTAACACCCCACGCAGAAGAAAAGTACCGTATAGATAATATCGTTTTATTCGAAAAAATTGTTAAGGCCGCTTTCGCCCAGCGACGTAAAACTATTCGAAATAATTTAAAAGAGCTTTGTAATGATGAGTCATTAGGAGTTGTTGATATAAACCCTAGTGCACGAGCAGAAGCATTAAGCATTGATGATTTCGTTCGCCTTGCCAACCATCTAAACGAATCATAAACATCATCAACCAAGCTTGTTATACGGCAGCAACGGGGTATAAAAAACTTATCAGTTGATAAGAGGCATACAGATAGCAAAACGTTAATAATAAACTCGCTGTCATACTCTTCTGTATCGTTTCTCGGATTATATTGCCCATCACAATAAAGCTCCAACACACAATTAAAAATAAAACCAAACCAACTAACCCCGTTGACTCGTCGTTTTCTGCCAGTAACTCAATCCAATATGCAAAAGGGGTGCTTAATACTGTAATCAATGCCCCACTTCCGTAAATTGCAGTAATCGACTGACTAAAGCGATTCGGCACGGAGAAAAAAAGCGTTAAACCGTATACAAAAACAGCCAATAATACTGTTTCAGCAAGCGCCTGAATAACGGCATCAAGAAATACCGCATTATTAAGCAATAAAATCGTTCCTGATAATGCATAGGTCAAAAAAGCCCCGCGTAACAAAAATTTCGAGTCGGGCACATCACTCGCGGAGCGCTTCATTAGGCAAATATCAATAAATAATCGTAGCATTGTTTTATAGTCACTCATTCTCAAAGTATGCTGTACCATGACATCATATTCAATATGCTTCATGTAAATCAAGATGATAATAGGTCCAAATGAACAAATAGAATTGAGAGTTATGGCGCTCCAGCAAGAACATCAGGACTTGCACTACATTATTGATCACCTATCGGAAGAAATTCATCCAGACCAACTTAGAATTCGTCGGCTAAAAAAGCGCCGGCTTTTCGTGAAAGACCAAATAGAACACCTAAAGAGTAATCTAATCCCAGACATTGATGCCTAATGGAGTATATCAGTGAAGCACAATACCTGGCCCTTATTGATGGCGCTGATGTTATAGAAAAAGATGGGTTTGGCCTGAAAGTATTAGATACAAAAAAAGGCG
>JAESRY010000154.1 GCA_016764415.1 Cycloclasticus sp.
ACACGATGTCTTCGAAAGGCAGGATGATGATATTTACTTAAAGCTGCCTTTACCCTTTACCATTGCAACCTTAGGCGGAGAAATTGAAGTGCCTACTTTGGTCTCTTGTGGGGAGTGTTTGGGCAAAGGCGCGAAAAAGGGCACCAGCCCCATCAACTGCACGACTTGCGGTGGCGCCGGCCAGATTCGAATGCAGCAGGGATTCTTTTCGGTTCAGCAAACTTGTCCAACGTGTCGCGGTTCAGGTTCGGTTATTAAAGACCCTTGCGGTAAATGCCGAGGAACAGGTAAAACTAAAGATCAAAAAACACTGTCTGTTAAAATCCCCGCGGGGGTTGATACGGGTGATCGTATTCGTCTAGGTAGTGAAGGTGAAGCGGGTGATCATGGCGGACCTTCGGGCGATTTATATGTTCAAATAAATGTGCGCGAGCATGCTATCTTTACACGTGATGGCGCTAATTTGTATTGCGACATGCCCATCAGTTTTGCAGCAGCAACGTTGGGTGGTGAGCTTGAAGTGCCTACCTTAACAGGTAAGGTTAAGCTTAAAATACCAACTGAAACACAAACGGGTAAACTATTTAGGTTAAGGGGTAAAGGCGTTAAGCCAGTTAGAGGCGGCCCTGTTGGTGATTTGATGTGTCGAGTGAGTATCGAAACGCCGGTTAACTTAACCGCTGAGCAGAAAAAATTGATTGAGCAGTTGGAAGTGTCGTTTAAAACAGGTGGAACGCGTCATAACCCACAAGAAAACTCATGGCTTGATGGTGTAAAAAGTTTTTTTGATAAAATGAAATCTTAACTTGAGGCCTTTGCACGAGAGTCAGTTTTCGTGAGAGCCCCAACAGTAGGCGCTTTAGGCGAGGCAAAAAGAAGCGAAAAAGCGCAGTTTACAGAGTGTAAATGAGCATTTTGAGCCTATTTTTCTAGTGCCCAGTGTGGGTAAACGCCGCTATCGCGGGAAATGGACTCGTGCAAAGGTCTCAACTTAAGTCTAAGCAGCTGGACTCGAATAACGTGGAGAAATTAATGACTAATATAGCTATATCTGGCGCAAGTGGGCGCATGGGGCTGAACTTAATTAAGGCCTGTTCTCAAAATAAATCAGCAATATTGGGTTTAGCTATTGAGTGCGAAGGTGCTTCCACTATTGGTAAAGATGCAGGGCTTATTGCAGGCCTCGATTCGCAAGGCGTATCAATTGTTTCGGATTATTCAGGGCAAATAGATAAGTTTGACGTGCTGGTTGATTTTACACGTCCTGATGCCTGCTTGGAGAAGTTGGCTTTTTGCGTAGAGAATAAGAAAGCGATGGTCATTGGAACGACTGGTTTTACTGATGAGCAAAAGAATAATATCTCAGCTGCTGCCCAATCCATTTCTATCGTTTTTGCACCCAATATGGGTATTGGGGTTAATGTTACACTTAAGTTGTTGGAGTTGGCCGCCAGAGCGATTGGTGAATCTGTTGATATAGAAGTTATCGAAGCACATCATCGCCATAAAGTCGATGCTCCTTCGGGCACTGCGTTGAAGATGGGTGAAGTGGTTGCTGAAGCAATGAATAAGGATTTGAAAGACTGTGCTGTCTATGCTCGGGAAGGGATTACCGGTGAACGTGAAGAAGGTACGATAGGCTTCTCTACAATAAGAGGAGGCGATATTGTTGGCGAACATACAGTGATGTTTATTGATGAAGGTGAACGCATAGAAATAAGCCACAAAGCCACGAGCCGCATGACATTTTCGACAGGAGCCGTTAGAGCCGCTTGCTGGCTTGTGAATCAACCTGCTGGTTTGTACGATATGCAAGATGTTTTAGGTTTGAAAGGCTAACTGCCTCGTTGGTATTTTTCTGGTAGTATTAATCGCTAAGATGCTTGAACAGCACTTTGATAAAAAATAATAATTGACCGTTTGAAGGAGAGGAGCATGGGAATATTTTGCAAAATAGCCGCAATGTTGGGTTTCGGGCCATCTGATAAAAATGAAGAGTCTATAGAAAAAGAACCGGCGGTAACGAATAATAGAACGGACGTTAAACAAACAAATACACCAACTAGTGGGAAACCAACTGTGTCATCGATAAAAAAATACGTACTCATTGGTGCAGGCCCTGCATCTGTTAGAGCAGCAGAAACATTACAAAAAGCCGACCCTAAGTGCATCATTACCATGATAGGCCTTGAAAAAGAGTCACCTTATTCACGGATGGCGCTGCCTTATTACCTTAGTGGCATGATTGAAGATACGGGCACGCATTTAAGAAAAACGGATGGACACTTTGAGAGTTTGAATATTGTACATATTCGTGCAAAAGTTGAGAAAATAAGCCCAGAACAGCACCAAGTTATTTTGGATAATGGCGATGTGTTTGAGTACGATAAATTAATGATTGCAACGGGTTCGCGTCCCGCAAATTGCCCATTCCCAGGTTCTGAAAATGCAGGCGTTGTAAATTGCTGGACGCTAGAAGATGGACGCGAGATTCTTGATACGATTAAACCGGGTTCGAAAGTCGCTTTATTAGGCGCTGGTTTTGTGGCGTCTATTATTGTTGAAGCATTGCTTAAAAGAGGTGTTGATTTAACAGTAATGCTTGGTCGTACGGGCTTTATGGTAAGTCGTATGATGGATAAAACAGCAGGCAAAATGATTCAATCTTGGTGTGAAGAGAAAGGCGTAACGATGATTCTGCCGAGTAGCATTAAATCAATTGAAGCCGGCCCAGCGTTGAAACGTGATGACGATAGTTTGACGGAATACGACTTAATTATTGTAGCGACAGGTGTTTACTCAAATATAGAATTCCTAGAAGGCAGTGGCATTGAAACTGATAATGGCATTCTTGTGGATGCAGGTCTTCATACAAACGTAGACGACATATATGCGGCGGGTGACGTTGCGCAGGGTCCGGATTTCTCAACGGGTGGGCAATCGGTGCATGCGATTCAACCAACGGCTGTTGATCATGGACGAATTGCAGCGACTAATATGATGGGCGGTTCAGCACACTATAAAGGCAGTTTGAGTATGAACGTGCTTGATACAGCAGGTCTAGTGTCAACTTCATTTGGTAGTTGGGGTGGCGTTGAAGGTGGTGAAACGGCGACCTTGGTTGATAAAGAAAATTATAAGTACGTTCGTTTAAACTTTAAAGATGACTTGTTAGTAGGTGCTATTACATTAGGGCGTACAGATTATATCGGTGTGATGCGTGGTTTAATTCAATCTGAAGTACCTTTGGGTGGCTGGAAAGCAAAATTGATGGAAGACCCAACGCAGCTAATGAATGCCTATTTAGCACAATCGTTGGATATTGCTAGGTAAGGTTGAAAATATGACCGTGTTGGAATGGACAATGAGGTACTAAATCCAGTAAAATTCACAGTCATACATATTAACAATCAAAACGGGTAGACCAGCAAAGGTTCTTCCCGTTTTGCATATCTAAAGGTGGTGTAATTTGTCTGACATAGCGATACTGGTGCTCGAAGACGGTAGTGTTTTTCGCGGCCAATCTATTGGCGTTCAAGGCCTTACAACAGGCGAAGTTGTTTTTAATACGTCGATGACGGGTTATCAAGAAATCCTCACAGATCCCTCGTATTCACATCAAATAGTAACGTTGACATACCCGCATATTGGTAATGTTGGGGTTAATGTAGAAGATGAAGAGTCGAGTGAAGTTCATGTGCGTGGCTTAGTTATTCGCGATTTGCCTTTAACGCACAGTAATTGGCGTTCTGAAGAATCATTATCGGACTATTTAGTAAGAAACAACATTGTTGCAATTGCAGATATCGATACACGCAAATTAACCAGAATTTTGCGTGAAAAAGGTGCTCAGCGAGGGTGCATTATGGCAGGCCCAGATGTTGATGAGGTACTGGCGTTAGAATCAGCTAAAGAAGCTGCTTCGCTTAAAGGGTTGGATTTAGCTCAAGTTGTAACGTCGCAAAAGGCTTATGACTGGACAGACTCTGTTTGGCAGCTAGACCCGGATAATGCACCAGCAAGAAAGCCGTCAAGCTTTAAAGTGGTCGCTTATGATTTTGGGGTAAAAAGAAACATATTGCGCTTGCTTGTAGAGTCAGGTTGCGACGTACATGTTGTGCCTGCAAAAACGTCTGCCGCTGATGTATTAGCGATGTCGCCAGATGGCGTATTTTTATCCAATGGCCCCGGCGACCCAGAACCTTGTGATTACGCTATTGAGGCGATCAAAACGATTTTAGAAAACAAAGTGCCTACGTTTGGTATTTGTTTGGGGCATCAGTTGTTGGCGTTGGCCAGTGGCGCATCAACGACTAAAATGAAGTTTGGGCACCACGGTGCTAATCACCCTGTCCAAGATTTAGAAACAAAGCGAGTGATGATTACAAGCCAAAACCATGGTTTTGCTGTGGATGCAGATTCATTGCCGGCTAATTTGAAATCGACGCATATTTCTTTGTTTGACAAAAGTTTGCAAGGTATAGAGCGTACTGATTGCCCGGCGTTTGGTTTTCAAGGCCACCCAGAAGCAAGTCCTGGTCCACAAGATATTGTTTACTTGTTCGAACGTTTCACCGCGATGATGCAATCGCATAAAAATTCATAAAGAGAGTTATGCCAAAAAGAACCGACATAAAATCAGTTTTACTTTTAGGCGCAGGGCCTATCGTTATTGGTCAAGCCTGTGAGTTCGATTATTCAGGAACACAAGCGTGTAAAGCGTTAAGAGAAGAAGGTTACCGTGTTATTTTGGTAAATTCTAATCCGGCAACGATTATGACGGATCCAGAAACAGCCGATGCCATTTACATTGAACCGATTGATTGGCAAACCGTTGAAAAAATTATCGAGAAAGAAAAGCCGGATGTGTTGTTGCCAACAATGGGCGGTCAAACGGCACTTAATTGTGCGTTAGATCTTGATCGTCATGGTGTTCTTGCTAAGCACAATGTTGAAATGATTGGTGCGTCTAAAGAAGCGATTGATAAAGCGGAAGACCGAGCTTTGTTTAAAGAAGCAATGACCAGAATTGGTTTATCAACACCGCGTTCTTTTCTTGCTCATAACATGGAAGAGGCATTTGTCGCACTAGATGATATTGGCTTTCCAACGATTATTCGTCCATCATTTACGATGGGTGGCAGTGGCGGTGGTATTTCGTATAACCGTGAAGAATTTATTGAAATTTGTGAGCGTGGTCTAGATCTTTCACCAACCAATGAACTGTTGATTGAAGAGTCCGTATTGGGCTGGAAAGAGTACGAAATGGAAGTGGTTCGTGACCACAAAGATAATTGCATTATTATCTGTTCAATTGAAAACTTTGACCCAATGGGCGTTCATACCGGTGACTCGATTACTGTGGCTCCAGCACAAACGTTGACGGATAAAGAGTATCAAATTATGCGGAATGCATCGATTGATGTGTTGCGTGAGATTGGTGTTGATACGGGCGGTTCAAACGTTCAATTTGCGATTAACCCAGAAAATGGCGCGATGATTGTTATTGAGATGAACCCGCGTGTGTCGCGTTCGTCTGCATTAGCATCAAAAGCGACCGGTTTCCCAATTGCCAAAGTGGCCGCTAAATTAGCAATTGGCTATACACTCGATGAACTCAGTAATGAAATTACAGGCGGTGCAACACCTGCATCGTTCGAGCCTTCAATAGATTACGTGGTTACTAAAATCCCGCGTTTTACCTTTGAAAAATTCCCAACGGCAGATGATCGCTTAACAACGCAGATGAAGTCTGTTGGCGAAGTAATGGCAGTAGGTCGTACGTTCCAAGAGTCCTTGCAGAAGGCTCTACGTGGATTAGAAACAGGTATGACGGGCTTGGACCCAATTGTTGATCTTGAAGAAGAGGGTGTCGATGCAGTTTTACGCCACGAAATTCAACAACCGGGTGCCGATCGTATTTGGTATCTAGCGGATGCCTTTAGAAAAGGCTTTGGTTTAGAAAGTATTTATGAACAAACAAAGATTGACCGTTGGTTCTTGGTTCAAATTGAAGACTTGCTAAAAGAAGAAGCAGCATTAACGGGTAAAGATTTAGCGTCTGTTGATAGTAAAGCCATGTACGGTCTAAAGCGCAAAGGCTTTTCAGATGCGCGTTTAGCTACGTTACTAAATACCAAAGAAAGCGCGGTAAGAACTGCTCGTCACGCAATGGATATACGTCCAGTCTATAAGCGTATTGACTCTTGCGCAGGTGAGTTCTCTTCATCGACTGCTTATATGTATTCTACGTACGAAGAAGAGTGCGAATCTCAACCGACAGACCGTGAAAAAATTATGGTGTTAGGTGGCGGTCCCAACAGGATTGGCCAAGGTATTGAGTTTGATTATTGTTGTGTTCATGCCGTACTCGCAATGCGTGAAGACGGTTACGAAACGATTATGATTAACTGTAACCCTGAAACGGTATCGACCGATTTTGATACCTCTGATCGTTTGTATTTCGAATCATTAACACTTGAAGACGTACTTGAAGTGGTTTATATCGAAAAGCCAAAAGGCGTTATTGTTCAGTACGGTGGGCAAACACCGTTAAAGCTTG
>JAESRY010000155.1 GCA_016764415.1 Cycloclasticus sp.
TTTGGCTCTATGATGTCCACACCCATATTGAACCCGCCTCAAAGCGCCATTTTAGGCATGCACGCAATTAATCAACGTGTCATGGTTGAAAATGGAGAAATGGTCATTCGCCCCATGATGTACCTGGCTCTGTCATACGATCACCGCATTATTGACGGTAAAGAAGCTGTTTCTTTCTTAGTAACAATCAAGGACTTCTTAGAAGACCCTGCTAGATTATTACTAAACGTTTAACGACCGCTTAAGGAGCAGATATGAGTTCAGAAAATACATTTGACGTTATCATCGTTGGCGGTGGTCCCGGTGGCTATATTGCAGCAATACGTTGCGCGCAGCTTGGCTTGAAGGCTGCTTGCGTAGACGATTTCACCGGTAAAGATAACAAAGCCTCTCTCGGCGGAACCTGTCTTAACGTAGGTTGTATACCATCAAAAGCACTGCTTGAATCATCACACCATTACGAACAGCTAAATCATGGTTTAGAGAATCACGGGATTAAAGTATCAGGCGTGAAAATCGACATACCCGCCATGATTAAAAATAAAGACGACATTGTTGGTCGTCTTACCGGCGGCATTAGTGGCTTATTCAAAGCTAACAAAGTCACCAGCTTTCATGGCCGTGGCAAATTGTTAGCGGGTAAAAAGATTGAAATCACTACGAACAATAATGACGTTTCAATCATTTCTGGCGAAAGCATTATTTTAGCAACGGGTTCTCGCCCTATTGATATTGCTTCCGCCCCTATTGATAACAAAAACATTGTTGATTCAACTGGCGCACTCGATTTTGATAAAACACCCAAGAAACTAGGAATCATTGGCGCTGGCGTTATCGGTTTAGAACTCGGTAGCGTATGGAGCCGTTTAGGTGCAGACGTTGTATTACTTGAAGCACAAGACACATTCCTTCCTGCTGCAGATACAAAAATAGCTGCTGAAGCAAAACGCCAATTTAAAAAACAAGGGCTCGATATAAAAATGAGCACTCGTGTTACTAAAGCCACATCAAAAGGCAAAAAAGTAACCGTCAATTATGAAGATTCATCTGGCGAACACACCATTGAATTAGATAAGCTTATCGTCTCCGTAGGTCGACGACCCAATACTGACAATCTTTTCGCACCAGAAGCACCTATTGAACTCGACGAACGCGGCTTTGTAGAAGTTGATGAGATTTGGCAAACAAACATAGCCGGCGTATACGCCATTGGTGATTTAATCCGTGGCCCTATGTTGGCACATAAAGCCTCTGAAGAAGGCGTTGCGGTAGCCGAAGTTATTTATGGCGAAGAGCCTGAAATTAACTACGCCGTTATCCCCAGTGTTATCTATACAAGCCCTGAAATTGCTTGGGTCGGTCAAACTGAGCAACACTTAAAATCGGCTGGTGAAAAAATTAAAATCGGCACTTTTCCCTTTGCTGCAAGTGGCCGTGCTCAAGCCCTTGGCGACACGACTGGCATGGTTAAAATGATATCCAGCGTAGAAACTGATGAAATATTGGGCGTTCATATTATTGGCCCTCAAGCGTCAGAGCTAGTAGCAGAAGCTGTACTTGCCATGGAGTATTCAGCAAGCACCGAAGATTTAGCATTAACTATTCATGCTCACCCTACGCTTTCAGAAGCACTGCATGAAGCGGCTCTAGCTGTGGATAACCGTGCTTTGCATATCCCCAATAGATAATGCGTTAAAACGAAGAAAAGAAATCAGAGCTGGCCATTTGCCGGCTCTTTTTTATTCTAGCTTCATAAATAATACTATTTGTTACAATTAGCCATCACCTAACCAAAAGGCTCAGCCATGACCATCATTAAACAAGACGACTTAATCGAAAGTGTTGCAGCGGCTTTTCAATTTATTTCCTACTACCACCCCAAAGACTATATTCAAGCGCTAGGAAAAGCGTATGAGCGTGAAGAATCGCCTGCCGCTAAAGATGCGATGGCACAAATTCTTCTAAATTCCCGCATGTGCGCGATGGATCACCGCCCTATTTGCCAAGACACTGGTATTGCCAACTTATTTGTAGAGGTCGGCATGGACGTTCAGTGGGACGCTACGATGAGCCTTGAAGACATGTGTAACGAAGGCGTAAGACGCGCTTATAAGCATCCTGATAACGTTCTACGAGCCTCTATAGTGACTGACCCGCTTGGCGCACGTAAAAACACCGGGGACAACACCCCAGCGGTTATACATACCCGCCTTGTTCAGGGCAATAAAGTAAGCGTTCACGTGGCGGCAAAAGGTGGCGGTTCAGAAAATAAATCAAAATTCGTTATGCTAAACCCAAGTGACAGTTTAGTTGATTGGGTGCTTAAAACTGTCCCAACGATGGGTGCTGGTTGGTGCCCACCGGGTATTTTAGGTATCGGTGTTGGCGGCACTGCAGAAATGGCAATGATCCTCGCCAAAGAATCACTGATGCATCACATCGATATTCAAGAGCTTAAAGAGCGCGGCCCCAATGATCGCGCAGAAGAACTACGCCTTGAATTGTTTGAAAAAGTGAATGCACTTGGTATAGGTGCACAAGGCTTAGGTGGATTAACAACCGTCTTGGATGTAAAAATCAATCATATGCCAACTCATGCGGCATCCCTACCCGTGGGGATGATTCCAAACTGCGCAGCAACTCGCCACGCTCACTTTGAACTTGACGGTTCTGGGCCTTCATTTATCGAACCACCTAAACTTGAGGACTGGCCAGACATTGCGTGGGCGCCAGATGCACAAACTAAACACGTGAATTTAGATACCATCACCAAACAAGAAACGCTGTCATGGCAGCCAGGTGACCGTTTACTTTTGACTGGCCATATGTTGACGGGTCGTGATGCGGCACATAAACGAATTGCTGACCTATTTGCAAACGGTGAAAGCCTGCCCGACGGTGTGGATTTTAATAATCGCTTTATTTATTACGTCGGTCCTGTTGATCCAGTCGGGGATGAAGTCGTTGGCCCAGCCGGCCCAACCACCGCAACACGGATGGATAAATTTACCGAGATGATGCTCGATAAAACTGGCTTACTCGGCATGATTGGTAAGGCTGAGCGCGGCCCAACTGGTATCGAGGCGATTAAGAAACACAAAGCAACCTACCTAATGGCCGTTGGCGGCGCCGCTTACCTTGTTTCTAAAGCAATCAAAGAGTCCAAAGTCATTGCGTTTGAAGATATGGGAATGGAAGCTATTCGAGAGTTTTACGTAGAAGATATGCCGGTGACCGTTGCCGTCGATTCAAAAGGTGAATCGGTTCATAAAATTGGCCCTGCTTTATGGCAATCAAAAATAGCGGGCATTCCTATCGTTGCTGAATAGCGTCTATTCACAAAACAAAAAAAGCCAAGTTGTTACACTTGGCTTTTTTATTTGCTAATATTTTTTATACCCATAGGGCATAAATCAATCTTTAGTAACCAACTCAATCCCATCAGGATTTTGATAACCACGCGGTAACTTAGTACCGCGTTGCGCACGTTTACCACGGTACGCGTCCAAATCCGCTAGTTTTAAATTAATATGGCGTTTGCCCGCATCAATACGAATAGATTGCCCTTCACTAACAACACAAACGCCTAATACACTATCATCACCCGATTTCTGATCCTTACTAGAAATCTGTATCAATTTATTGCCTTTACCGCGCGCTAATTCAGGCACCTCATTAACAGGGAAAATCAACAAACGTCCTTGTTTACTAATCACCGCCACTAGACCATCATTTTCAACAAACACTGTTGGATTAATAACCTGTGCACCTTGTGGCAAACTCAACAAAGCCTTACCCGCTTTATTCTTTGTAAATAGTTCGCTAAAACGTGTCACAAAACCATAGCCAGCACTGGATGCAAACAATACCCTTTCATCTTTACCTGCAAGAACATGTGTAAACAAAGCGCCCGCGGGTGGTTTTAAACTACCCGTCAGCGGCTCACCCTGCCCTCTGGCTGATGGCAAACCATGTACAGGCTGATTATAAATACGCCCCGTTGAATCCAGAAAATAAACCAAGCTATTGCTTCGGCCTTTGGCTGCGGATAGGTACTCATCCCCTGATCGAAACGTTAAACTCAAGGGGTCTATATCGTGCCCTTTTGCAGCGCGCACCCAGCCTTTTTGAGACAAAACAATCGTCATCGGCTCATTCGGTATCAGTGCGCTTTCATCTAGCGCTTTTGCCGATACGCGGCTGACAATCGGCGAACGACGTGCATCGCCATATTTCTCTTCGTCGGCTATCAGTTCTTTCTTAACCAGTGTACGTAGGCGTTGTTTTGAACCCAGAATGAGTTCTAAATAATCACGTTCTGTAGCCAACTCTTTTTGTTCAGAACGAATTTTAAACTCTTCCAATTTAGCTAATTGACGGAGTTTAATCTCTAAAATCGAATTAGCTTGTACATCGGTAATAGAAAACCTATCCATTAACGCTTGTTTCGGTTTATCTTCCTCACGAATAATCGCAATCACTTCATCAATATTAAGGTAGGCAATTAATAAGCCATCCAAAATATGCAGCCGATCATTCACTTTATCCAAGCGGTAATCCAAACGCCTCGTCACGGTTTCAATTCGATACGTTAACCACTCGCTGATTAGCGTTTTCAAATTCTTAACCTGAGGCTTGCCGGATAAACCAATCACATTCATATTAACGCGATAGGTACGTTCTAAATCGGTGGTGGCAAACAAGTGCGACATCAATTGCTCGGTATCCACACGGTTTGAACGCGGCACGATAACCAAACGCGTAGGGTTTTCATGGTCTGACTCATCGCGTAAATCTTCCACAATCGGGAGTTTTTTCGCCTGCATTTGCGCGGCTATTTGTTCTAACACTTTAGAGCCAGATACCTGATACGGTAGCGCAGTAATAATCAACTGGCCATTTTCCATTTCATAGCAAGCACGCGCTCTCAAACCACCACGCCCTGTTTCGTACATCGTACGAATGTCTTCCTGTGATGTGATGATTTCTGCTTCAGTGGGAAAATCTGGGCCTTTAATGTGTTCCATTAAATCGGCTAAATCAGCTTTCGGCTCTTCCAATAAACGGATACACGCGCTCGCTACTTCCCTTAAGTTATGCGGCGGAATATCGGTAGACATGCCTACCGCAATACCTGTCGTACCGTTTAATAATAAATTAGGCAATCGAGCCGGTAATAATTTGGGTTCATCAAGCGTGCCATCAAAATTTGGCGTCCAATCAACCGTGCCCTGCCCTAATTCATTCAGCAAACTATCCGCATAAGGCGTTAGGCGAGATTCGGTATAACGCATTGCCGCGAAGGATTTAGGGTCATCGGGTGAGCCCCAGTTGCCCTGTCCATCGACCAAGGGATAACGATACGCAAACGGTTGCGCCATGTGTACCATGGCTTCATAACAAGCGGTATCGCCATGCGGGTGAAATTTACCCAACACGTCACCGACCGTTCTGGCAGATTTTTTAAATTTCGCCTGGTTTGATAACCCAAGTTCAGACATCGCATACACGATACGACGTTGAACCGGTTTTAAACCATCGGCAATATGCGGTAATGCACGGTCAAGAATCACGTACATCGAATAGTCTAAATAGGCTTTTTCGGTAAAGTCTTTTAGCGGCAGCGTTTCAATATTTTCAAATTGTGTTGTACTCATAATCGTCTCTTATAAATCCGCTAAATTACCACTTTCTTCCAACCACGCTTTACGGTCTGATGCACGTTTTTTGGCTAGCAACATATCCATTTTTGCGTGCGTTTCATCACCCGCACTCATACTCAGTCGGACTAAACGACGGGTATCGGGGGCAAGCGTTGTCACTCGTAATTGCGCTGGGTTCATTTCACCCAATCCTTTAAAGCGTTGTACATTTATTTTGCCTTTTAATTTCTCCGCCGAAATACGGTCTAACACGCCTTCTTTTTCAGCATCATCTAGTGCGTAAAATACTTGTTTTCCCACGTCTATTCGATACAAGGGCGGCATCGCAACGTAAATGTTTCCGGCCTCAACCAGTGGCCCGAAATGGCGCACAAACAAGGCGCATAGAAGGGTCGCAATGTGCAAACCATCGGAATCAGCATCCGCTAAAATACAAATTTTGCTATACCGTAGCGACTTCAAATTATCTGAACCCGGTTCAACGCCAATGGCGATGGATATATTGTGTACTTCCTCCGAGGCCAACACGTCAACAGGGTCAACTTCCCACGTATTCAAAATCTTGCCGCGTAACGGCATAATCGCCTGAAATTCACGATCACGTGCCTGCTTGGCAGAGCCCCCCGCTGAATCCCCTTCCACCAAAAACAACTCTGAACGGTCTGAGTCCTGCGATGAAC
>JAESRY010000156.1 GCA_016764415.1 Cycloclasticus sp.
TGCGTGTAACTTTGATCGAAAGCTGGATCAGTTAAGGCCGAACTCGCCGGCTTCCTCATATAATTGAGCAATAGCGGCATCATAATTAAAACGCTGATAATCACGCTCAATGACCATACACCAGAGAATATAGCCAACTTTTGCATAATCGTAAAATCAGCTACTGCAATCAAAAAGATACCTGCCGCATCCGTAATAACGCCCAATGTGCCTGGTTTAAATTGTTTTTTAATGAGTAAAACAACGTTCTCTTGCTTGCTATAACTGTGATCATATAACTCGAGATAGCGCATACCCATTTGAACCGAGTGACTTAATGTACGCGCCATGACTAACATTGGAATAACTAAAATCAAAGGGTCCAACGACCATTCAAGTGCACCTATAAGTCCTAGCCCCCAGATGGCACTTGTAATTGATGTAATGCTAGCTAAAAACACCAAGCGAATATTCTTTGAAAGGTATAGCAATAACGCTAACATTAAAATAAAGGACACAAATAGTATCTTCAATACGTCTAGGTTATAAGAATATACCCAGCCTGTCAGTACTGGTTCACCAAAAAGATAAACCTTCGACTTATCATCTGTATATGTTTTTTCAAGCTTGCGTAAATGTGCAAACACCTTTGTATAATCAATCTCATTTGGAATTAAATTAGCTTTAAAATAAGCAGATTTTTTATCAAATGAGACATACACTCCAATCACTCCTGGTGTGCTTTTTATAATAGAATCAAATTCCTCTAAATCATTTGCTGATTTTGGCAAGGGTTTATCAGCTGGCAATAGTGGAACACTATAAGAGCCATATTCATCAACTTTAATCCACCTAACTTTTCTTGATGCAATGGAAAAAACTTGATCATGATTTACAAAGGGCGTTGCATCAAGCTCTTCTGTCATTTTTTTGATTTTTTCTAAAATGTCGGCTTGAAGAATATTCCCCTCGTTAACTTTAAGAATCATACTCACTGAAAGCGGCCCACCGTATTGAGCTTGATACTTAAGGTGTGTTTTTATAAACGGGTCATGTTTGGGTAGCATCTCACTATAAATCGTCTTGAAAACAACATCCTTTGCATAAAAACCAGCAACTATTGTTACAGTTAACACCAACAGCAATATAACAAGCCGGTATTTATATATATTATTCGCAGATTTATTCACAAGATTTAAATCCCTCTACATCAGTATTACTTTTAAGAATATTAGATACTAGCTTCGAGGAAACATAACTAATCTTACCTTTATTCCCTACCAATATTAGATCATCACTAGTGGCGAGCATATCTATATACCAACCTATAGCACTATCACCTTTTAACATTTTACAAGACCAGTCTTTCCAGTTTTTTGAAATAAATAGTTGACGTTGATCAGCCATCACAACGTTTAACCCATTTACATTCTTAATCCCGTATAAATCCGTTTTCTTTTTAAATCTTGTGTCCTCCCAGCTTAAGCCACCGTCAGAGCTATGGATTACTAACCCACGTTGACCAACAGCAGTAATACCTTTTCCATCATCTGAAATAACGCAGCCATATAATGCTGGCTCTATGTTCCCACCGTGTAATTTAACCCAAGCAGTATCCTCATACTTAAGCAACAAACCATACTCACCAACAATGTATGTCGCCCCAGATTCACTTGAGCAAGATGAATATAAGTGCGGCAATGATTCACCCAGCTCTTTCCATGCATTTTCTAAATAACGTCCCCAAGGTAAACTCTCTTCATGCCATTCTTCGAATGGTGACGTAGAACTCATAAATAAGCCATATGCTCCCACAGCAAAAACTTTGTTATCAACCGTCTCTAATAGATTAAACACATCTTCACTTTGCTTTAGTTGAATTGACTTGAATGTTTTTAGAGAAGTATCACTTTTATAAAGTTGCCCCCTATCAGCGCCGATTAGCACCGTACCAGTTTGTACTTTAAGAGTGCTGTACAGGTTTTTTTTTGACCCCATATTAATACCGGAAACCCTACCGTCACTGGATATCAATAACATTGTTCCACGTGTCCCAGTTAGCAATTTAACGTGGTTGGGTAATGAAATAACTGAAAAGAATGAATCCCTTTGATTGCCCACTGAATCACCTGATTCACGTTGAGCAAATATCGAAGAGTTCGATACTTTTCCGCTAACTTTACTTTCCTGTACCGGTGCATTCGCATAAACTTCCGGTACGAAATAGACAAAAGTCAGAACCAATAAGGTACAGGTCGCTAACCCTTTTCTTATCATATATAGAGGGTGCATGATTTATCCCAAAAAATGAGCATTACTGTAATGATTAAGCAAAGTTTTGACGGCTAAATGGATACCAGCATGTCATCAAAACCTTAAACCAAGCCTCTATGACTTTAAAAAAAGCCATAGAGGTTTCTATCAGATTAGACGGCTACCTTGATGCTTCCTTCATAGATGATTTATCAAAAAACCTTAAACTAGGATTTTGGTTTATCTCAAGAAAAGCTTGACCTGATAAGGTCGCTTCTTTTGTTTGAAGGTTGTAAATTGACAACCAGACAGGACGAGGCAGGTTTTCATCGTTTAAAATCCAGTCCTGAGTAAAGGCTTTATATAAGGCACCTTGCTTGTCATAAACAGCAAAATCTGATGTTCTAAACGTCTCCACATCGATTGTCATTATTTTCTTACCATAAATAATATCAGGATTTCTTGGTATTGCTTCGATGATAAAGACATCTCTTAACTCAACCGGACGTTGCGCATTTGCGAAATACCCATTATGAAACGTTACCACTTCAGGGTAGGGAGCAACATCAACTGACCCATGTGTATGCACCAACATTTTCTTTGTTTCAAGAATTTTGAAGCTCCATAAACCTAACGGGTCGGAGAAACCACTTAAATCACTTTGAGTCATTTGAGAACCTGCAACAGCATCTGCTCTTTGCGCTGTTGACACTTGGCGGACACGTCTAAAAGAAGGTAAATAGACATATGATTCCGGTAAACGGCTTTGATCTTGGTACTGAATATCAAGCGTCACAATACCCCTAACATCGTATGGTTCTAGAAAAACAAAAAATCGCCGTAGCAACTCATCATCGTAACCTTTGATATACGGAGCTGGTGAGATTTTAGTTCTTGCCGACATATTGATTTGTGCGCCAGCCATTACAAGGTTTTTATACACCTCACCGTCAGCATCAATATAAAACAAACGGTTTAAAGGAGATAAAACACCCTTTGGTGAAGACCAATCATCGCCTTGCAAACCAATATTTGCAACTTGGTAATTTTGCATAACCTCGATACCTGATTTAGGCTTTAAAAAAGGAATGCCGCCAATCCAAGGAGACCCATCCGCGAGGCCAATGGTTCCATATTCATCAAGTATTTTGGCCTTACCGTCATTTTTTCGAGAAAGAGCCATATACTCAGCATTATCTAATGCCCCAGGGGACGATGTTTCTGTTACCTTTTGTACAAGGCCCATTTTAATCAACTCAACTGTTGAGTCTAAAATATATTCTTTATATTCATCAACATTTGTTGCATCAATAACATCACCAACCATTGGTACTTTAGCTTGAACAGCACCGCTCAATGCGAGAATTGATGCAGCACATATAACTTTATTTATGTATTTCATTTTTAATATCTCCAAAACTTTTAATTATAATTAGCCGTTAAAACTGATATGACACAGCAAGGTTAAGCTCATCAGTATGGCTAAAAGCCGCAATACTACGCTCTTCTGAACCACCAATTGCGTTATAGTAAGCCCATACACGCCAATTATCGCCAGGCTGCCATCTCACCTGTGGTTGTAACCAATAACCATCGTCTAGATCAACAAGGGCAAAGAATTCAAAAAACAATTGGTCACCATAAAAAGGCTGACTAAGGTTTAATGTTAACTGGGTTTCATCCTTACGTGCTGCTAGGCCATTAATATCAGTATCAAGGCTGATTTTTTCTCGTTCCGTATAGATAACCTGTGCAGATATGTTCATCGTTCTTGTTTTTGAGAAGATAAACATTGGGCGATCTATGCCTAACATGATTTTCATTTCATCACGTGCAGCTACACCTAATGCATCTTGTGGGTTTGTTGGAACTGGACCAGAAAATACTAGGTTAGAGGCTGATTTTGCAAAGGGCTTATCAATGGCGTATGTCATTTCTCCTCTAAACACCGTGGCTAAGCTGTCTGAATACCAGTTAAACGATGCACCTGCAATATCTAAGCGATCATGCGTGACTTCAAGAACAGGAAATACTGCTACGGGTGGGCCCGCTGGCGTTGGTGGTGTCGGGGTGAATACTGGAACTGATCCCGTTGCTGAAGTTACACCATCTTGATCTATTAAACTCATGTAGTTCAAGGTGTAGTTAAAGCTTCCAAGTGATCCTAATAATCGAACGCCCCATTGATCATCACCACGTCTATCATTAGTGTCGTCAGCAATAATAAAAGTCGTTCCAGGTGCCAATGTTGGCCCAAAGGGGCTTCCCGCTACAAGAAAACCATCGGCAGGATCACCAACACCATTACGTGGTAATGGATTTACATTCCAAGGTGAGCCGATATCGGCTTGTACCGTCGGTACAAAATCGCCGGGGTTGTAAAACGCATCAATGCTCATGTCTTTGATGGGTAATTGATAGGTCACTCGCGCCATCCATAATGGAATGCGTCGGTGATCAAACAATTCACCGCCCCCTTCAAATGGATGCCATGCGTTATCCATTGGGTTAATGACATCTAATAACCGAACCCCATCAGACTCGCCCCATACTATATTTTGGCGTCCTAGGCGCGCCCACAGCTTTCCTTTTTTAACATCAACAAATAGTTCCCAAATTTCTGCCGAGGCCGTGTCATTACTCGCACTCATCATCGTGCCACGATCTTTTAAATTGTTTGATGCAGGAAAAGCATCATATTCATCAACTCCACCACTTAAGTCTTCTGTTAAGTCGTAAGCTAGTTTGATACGTGAAAAAAAACGTACGTTATCAAACAGACCATTTCTTAAACTTGATGGGCGATAGTCAAAATCTGTAATGCCCCAAACCCGATTGAGGTTGAAATCAGGATTATCTGATTTACCTAATGCGGTGTTGGCAGCATTTTTATCGTTGGTTGTGGATATGGCTGTTTGTGCACGGATAAACCCTGATACCCGTAAGTCACCGCCTAAATATTCTGTCGCACACACTGATGTACTAACTGCTAATGCAGTAAGGCCCATGCCTATCAGCCTTTTAATGTTTTTGGGTTTACCCATTATTGTTCTCCTAGATTCTTAATTTTATTGTTACAATCGTTACCGATCAATTGTTCGGCTACCAAATAATATTACAATCTAATACTACATGTCAATTATTTTTTGTATAAAATATAACAAAATTTAAAACTCTTAATCAATGAATATTTAACTGTAAATAAACTTGTATGCTTGACACGTCTAAATCTAAAAATAAGATTATAACCATTGCCTTTAAAACCTTCGCAGCCAAGGGCTATAGCGCTGTAACCATGCGCTCCTTGGCAGAAAAATGCGGCATGACAGTTAGCTCTCTCTACCACTACTTTTCGTCCAAAAGCGATTTATATGATCAAGTTCTTGACTATATTTACAGTGAAAATTCAAAATTTTGGAGTACACCTATTGAAACAAAAGGGAAAAATTGGGAAGAGCAATTAAAAAGCTATATCTATAACTTTTGTCGCATTATGCATAACCAACCTGATTACACCCAATTGTTAAAACGAGAACAACTACATGGAAACCCTCAAAGAATGGAAAAACTTGCAAATTCAATACTGGCTGATGAGTACTTAGGGTTTGAAAAATTAATTCAAAAAGTTAACCCTAATTGTGAGGCACATATTTATGTGATGACAATTCTTGGAATGTCTCTACACTATTATGAAACAAGTAAGTTTAGGCGACATTTGCCTGATTATTCCTTAAAACTAGAAAATCCAGATTTAGTTGCTGAACAAATAACTAATATTTTAATTGGCGGCATAGCTTATCAGCCACCGACTATTTCATAAATGTAAAATAGATCTAGTGCCGAAATCCAGCGGTCACATAATAATTTGGGGCTGTCCTAGATAAGTAAAACAATCTAGGATAGCAAAGTGAGAAAGAGTAAGCTAAGTCAGTATAAACAATCAAGGTTAATAGAGTTATTTGTAG